>CAZBMY010000168.1:0-5478 GCA_964492855.1 uncultured Flavobacteriaceae bacterium | reverse complement strand
GGCGTGTACACGCCCAACCTCTATAAAATATGTGTCACCTTTATTTACTTTATCAAAGTTTAAAATTTCAGTCAGCGTTTTATCTTCTAAATGTTGAAGGTATTTTTTTGGTGTCATCTTTTGATTAAAACCAACTATCAGATTAGCATCATCATCAGCTTGCATAACATGCCACATCTCTGTTTTACCAAAAGAGTTATGACGTTCTGCTGCCAATCTATCATTAGGATGAAGTTGAATGCTTAAGTCTTCTTTAGCATCAATGAATTTGATAAGTAATGGAAACTTATTCCCAAATACATCATAATTTTTTTTACCTAATATGTCGGATGTATAAACCTCCAATAGTGTTTTTAAAGATTGGCCTTTTAAAGCACCATTACTTATTATAGATGCATCTCCTTCTACATCACTAATCTCCCAGCTTTCACCAACTTTATTAGAGTCTGAAACTTTATTAAGGTATTTGTTTAACTTTTGCCCACCCCAAATCTTATCTTTTAAAATAGGTTCAAATTTTAGCGGATATAACTTTTGTACTTTATTCACCAGAGTATTTTACAAAGTTGCGAGGTGTTTCATATAAGGTAATCTCTAAATCAAATTTAGAATCTAATTTAGCTTTCAATTTATTGTAAATAATTACGACTATATTTTCTGCAGTAGGATTTAAGTCTTTAAATTCTGGAACTTCGAGATTAAGGTTTTTATGATCAAAAGCATTTTCAACTTCAGACTTTATTAAATCTTTCAAAATCTTCACATCAATCACATAACCTGTTTCAGGGTCTATTTCTCCAGTAACTGCAGCTATGAGTTCGTAATTATGCCCATGAAAATTAGGGTTATTACACTTACCAAAAACAGTGTCGTTTTTTTCAAAACTCCAGTCTTTTCTATATAATCTATGTGCAGCATTAAAATGTGCACGTCTGCAAACTGTTACCTTCATTTTGTTATATTAATGTGTTCGTAAAACTTTTCAAATATAATCTTAAACCAAGCTGTATAATCATCTGGATTATAAGCTATATCTTGTTTTACATCTTCTAATAGCATCCATTTCCATGCGGCTACTTCATCTGGATTAATCTTTGGCTCACCTTCATAGTAACCCACCATAATATGGTCTAATTCATGTTCTGTTAAGCCATTATCAAATGGTGCTTTATAAATAAATGAAGTTGTTTCTTTAAGTGGGGTAATAAAACCCATCTCTTCTTCTAATCGTCTTGAGCCTGCATCAAGATTAGTTTCTCCATCTCGTTGATGACTACAACATGTGTTGGTCCATAAACCTGGTGAATGATACTTATGCAACGCGCGTTGTTGTAACATTAATTCATTTTTACTATTAAAAACAAACACCGAAAACGCACGATGTAACAACGCTTTTTTATGAGCTTCCATCTTAGGCATTAAACCTATCTGCTCATCATTCTCATTAACCAAAATGACATTTTCTTCAATCATAAAGCAAAATTAACATCTAAAAAATAAAAAAACACGTAAGGAAGTCATAAAAAACACAAAACGCCAATTATTAATATAATTGGCGCTGAATTGCATTGTTTGATAAAATTTTAATCCTCTAAACAATTTTGTCCCTTAAAACTTGTAACAATAAACTCACTTCGCCGATTCTGTTGATGCTCATCATCTGAACAATTTGAATTATCATCACATTTGTTTATTAATTTATACTCACCGAACCCCTTAGCTGTTATTCTTGATGATGATATACCTTCATCAAGAAGATATTGTCTTGAAGATTTTGCTCTATTATCAGATAATTTTTTATTGTATTCAAAAGTACCTCTGCTATCTGTATGGCTTCTAATATCTATAGTCATGCTCGGATACTTATTTAAAACTATCAATACTTTTTGTAACTCTAATGCTGCATCTCCTCTAATATTGTATTTATCAAAATCAAAGTAAATATCAGATATATTTAGTGTCTTAGCTAAATCAATACAAGGTTGAATCTCTTGCTCATCTTTTTCTAAATCAAATTGCAACCTTAATTCCTGTTCTATATTAGGTGTGGTGAGACGTTGTTCTTTAGATACATATGTTTCCTTCTCTACACGAACTAAATATTCTTTATCGCACTCAACGTCAAAGTTAAAAATCGCATCATCACCCATAACAGTTCGTTCTAATTCGTTTCCAGAATTATCATACAAAATCACTGTCGTATTAGGTATAATTGTTTGTGAATCTTTCTCTTTGACTATTCCCGAAATCGCTTGTCTACATTCTACAATATCAAACATATAAATATCATCATCTCCTCTACCTCCTGACCTATCAGAGCTAAAGAAGACTTTTTTAGTAGCTAAATTTTCATAATAGGCAAAATCATCAGCTATGCTGTTTATTGGTTTTCCAACATTTTTCACTTTAAAATCTAATGATTCATTTTCCATTATTTTACTATCTAGAGACATGCTTACATAGATATCTCGCCCTCCTAATCCTGGTAACCCATTTGTAGAATAGTATAAATCTCCATTAGAGCTTATAAAAGGAAAAGATTCCTGGCCTTCTGTGTTAATTGAACTTCCTAAATTCTTTGGATTTCCTAATAATCCATCTTGATTAACATCTACAACATAAATGTCTGAAGCACCATTTGTACCCGGCATATCAGAAGCAAAATAAAGTCTTGTCCCATCGGCATTTAATGAAGGGTGTGCAACACTATATGCTGAACTGTTAAAATGTATAGGCTCTATATTATCCCATTCGCCATCAGAATTCTTTTTAGCCCTGAATAATTGCAATCTGTTTACACCTTGATCATCTTTACCCGCTTTTCGATTGAAATAATTATTTCTAGTAAAAAACATCAACAACCCATCTTTCGTAAATGTGCTTGTAGATTCATGGAATTTGGTATTTATCTTTGAAGATAACGGTTTAACTTTCGCATAAGAGCCATCTTCATTAGGTTCTGAAACATATAAATCTAGAAAAGGCTGATTGTTCCATTTATAAACCTTACCACTACCTCGCGATGATGCAAATACAATATCGCCGTCTAATTCTGCCGCTCCAAAATCTGAATATGGCGAATTAATATCTAGATTCTTTATATTAATAGCCTGATTAGTTCTTAATTCTATTTCTGATTTATAATCTACTTTTGACAAAAATGCTTTTCCTCTTATATCTGAAGGCTTAATTGAATTAAATTTTCGCATCCACTTATCTGAAGCTTCATAATCCTCAATAGCTTTAAGCACTAAAGCATATCTAAAATAATATTCAGAATCAACTTCGAAGCCATCATTTTCTGATAGTTCAAATAATTCTCCATACCATTTAGAAGCTTCTTTCATCTTTTTAGTAAAATAAAAAGAGTTCCCAAGCTTCTCTAACAAATCTTGACTACGATAGCCTCTCTCAGCTACTTTTAATAAAACTTCACTTGTTTTAACATAAGAAAAGTCTTTGTAATCTTCATCCACAGATTCTACTATACGTTTTTGAGCATTAGAAAATACTACACAATTAAGTAGAGCTACTATTAATATATATTTTACTGTTTTTTTCATAACTAGCTTTTAAAAGAATCTTGGAGAAAGAATACGTCCTATTTTTTCTAACTCAAATCGAAGTATAATTTCGTGTGTACCACTATTATAATTATTTAAATCTGTAGTTGTTAAATCATATCCGTATCCGACATATAACCCATCTGATACTTGAATACCTGCTAATGCTGCTATAGAGTCATCCCAACGCCAAGCTAACCCTAGAGTTAACTTATCATTAAACAATGCATTGGCAGAAATATCTGCAATAACTGGAGCGCCGGTAACCGCTTTAATTAAAAAAGCTGGTTTTAATTTAACCGTAGAGCTCAAATCAAACACATAGCCTCCATGAATAAAATAATGCAAACGCTCAGTAGCTAAAGATTCTTGAAAGTCATCATAATGATTAGTAGTTAAAAAATTCGGTGCAGAGACTCCTAAATACCAATTACGATTACTTAAATACAAACCCGCCCCTACTATTAATGCATTCTGGCTTATATTTTGATTAAATAAAGCATCAGGATTTTGAAAACGCCCTTTAGCCCAATCTAAACTTATATTGTGCCAACCTGCTTTTATTCCAAAAGATAATTGAGTTCCGTTGTAACTTATCGGAACGGTATAAGAAAAATTCCCATCAACAAATGATTCTCGTGCTGGACCTAAAGCATCACTAACTACATTTAAACCTAGTCCCATACGCTCATTACGTAAAGGAGAATGAATACCCAAAGACTGTGTTTGCGGCGCACCACTAATACCAACCCATTGTGTTCTGTGTAAACCAACGATACTTAAAGTCTCACGTTGGCCTGCATAAGCTGGGTTAATGCTCAATGTGTTATACATGTAATGCGTATACTGCGGATCTTGTTGAGCATCGCTCTCCGTCGGTACTAACATTATTACTAATATTATGAGAACTGTGAGTTTTGATTTCAATTTTATCATCTCTACTTTTTTTAGGGCGTTTTCTTTATCTATTTATATACAACCAATCTACTAAAGGTTCACTTCCATCTCCTAAATTTAGAACATAGTAATATGTGCCAACAGGAAGCTTCTCAGACTCTCGCAATATTGCTCTGCCATTTGAAGTCCCATCGAACTCATTGTTGTAACCTCTTTTACTGTATACTATGTTTCCCCAACGGTTATAAATCTCTAAAGTATTATTTGGATAATTTTCGATACAATTAATTACGAATGTGTCATTAACACCATCTCCATTTGGTGAGAATAGATTAAAGGTAATTAAACAACCTAACTGTGTTTCTGTTGCATCATCGTTAGAATTGCCATCAAAATCATCACCGTCATCACTAACATCAGAAACGACCATCTCATTAGTGCCAGTTGCCGATGCTAGAGCGGTGTTAGAAACACCTCCAGCAGTTAATGCTTGACTATTAATTATAAAACTTGCTTCATAAATTGCAATTTCTCCTGGTAATAAAACACCTTGCTCACTATTTAAACTCGAACTAATAAAGCTAGGCAATGTGGTTAGATTTAAACTATTTCCTTGAGCATCTGAGAATACATCATCTATAACAACATTAGTTAAGATTACATTACCTGTATTTTCAACTTCAATAATGTACACTATTACATCATCTAAATCCGTTCCGGAAACTTGAGCAGTCTTGGTTACGTTTAATTCAGCATTACATATAACAGATGTTGTTATTGGTAACGAAATATCAATTGAATTAAAATCACAAGGGTCATTCCAATCTGTTTCATCTCCATTTGTATTTGCAATTCCATCACCATCAGGATCTATCTCATTACCATTACTAACGCCATCACCATCGCAATCGGCATTAGAAAATATAGGATTAGATAAATCTTCATCACCAATTGTTCCATCATCATCACAAGGATTAAGCTCATCTGTAATACCAACTGGTACACCAATAGTACTCGG
>CAZBMY010000167.1:0-5587 GCA_964492855.1 uncultured Flavobacteriaceae bacterium | reverse complement strand
ACAATACTTCCTGCAACTGAGACATTGAGACTTAATTGTGATTTAAATTTTACTAAAAAATGACTTTTCTCAATGGCTTGTTTGGACAGGCCGTGGTCTTCTGCACCTAACAAATAAACGCAACGACGTGGATGATGAAACGTTTCTAAATCTTCTGCTTCGTCAGTAAGTTCAACACCTACTATACGGGCGCCTTTGGGTAGATTATTAAAAAACGCTTCAAACGTTTCGTAATGAAAATATGGCATTGATTTTACCGCATTATGTGTATCACTTGCTTGCTTAGCATACCGATTTCCAATAGTAAAAATAAAGCTTGCTCCTAAGTTTTGAGCAGAACGCCAGAGGACACCCAAATTTTCGGGTGTTTTTCCGTTTTGAATACCAATACCGAAGAATTCGTTTGTAAAGTTATCGTTCATAATGCAAAAATATGATTATTTTGGAAGTGCTTTAATAGAAATGAAATGTCACCTCGAGCGCAGTCGAGAGGTTTTCTCTAAATTAATAATTTATAAAGATTTCGACTGCGCTCAACCAGACAAACCCATAAAATGTCATATTTCCGTAGAGATTTAAATAAAGAACAATTACTTGGCGAATATCTCGACACAGTCTACAGCAGCTTGAATTTAAATTTTGAAAGAATTACAGATTTAAATCTTCAGCATCGTGGTGTAGATTTGCTATTTCCTAAAAAAGAAGGTGTTTATATTGATGAAAAAGCACAGCTCGATTACCTCAACAAAAGTCTTCCGACCTTTACTTTTGAATTATCTTATCTAAAAAACGGAGAGCAAAAATTAGGTTGGCTTTTAGATGACAGCAAACTTACCACACATTATTTTTTAGTAACAGGAATTTATGTCGAAGATGAAAAAGACCTAACTAAAGGTTTTAAAAGCTGCATTATCACAAGTGTAAACCGAAAAAAACTATTGAATTATTTGGAATCAAAAGGTTTATCAAAAGAACGTTTACTTGAGTATGATACAGATTTAAGAGATTTTGAAGACAAAACACTTAAAAACGAAATCAAAGAGCTACATCCTAAAACTGAAGGTTTACTCTACTTTTCGTCGCAACTTGCTGAACAACCTATAAACCTTCAACTGCGATTGAAACATTTGATAGAGGTTGGTGTGGCGAAGCCACTTTATTAGTTTTATCTCGATTAGAAAACACCCCTAAAGTCCCCTCAAGGGGACAATTCAAAATTTTTAAATTTTACTTTTTTCCTATTTCGTTAAAAAGCGTCTCTCCTATTTTTTCAACAACACCAACAACCAAAGCATTACCCATAAAAAATGCGCGCTTGGTATCTGTTACACCTTCAAGTTGGGTGTGATTTTCCGGGAACATATTTAACCGCTCTAATTCAACAGGTGTTAGTCTTCGATAGCCTTTTTTGGTTTTAATCACATGCTTAAAACGCGATGCTGACCTTCCGCCTTCTCCTGTAATTATAGTGCGCGATGCATTATCCAAGGCGTCAGGAAAAATCATGGCACCTTCGGCATAATTGTATTTAAAACCATCTTTAGTTTCTCGAATTTCTTTTTTTGCACCCTTGAGATAGCTCCACTTATCAAGTTCTTCTTCAGAAATATAAAACTCATCGGACACTTCTTTATCTGAAATTAAAACATCTTTAAGCTTGGTTCGTTTTCCCTCAAATTCGGCTTTAGTTTTAACTGTATAAACTTCATTATTAATATAAAGCCCACTAATATTAAAAGGTGATAGCTTTGCTCCTAAATTGAAATTATCCGAAATAGTTTTTACATCATCTTTTAACTGAAATTTATGGTCATCTTTTTCAAACGACACAGGGAAACTTTTGGCCAAAATTCCATCCTTCAAAATCCAATCTTCAGCATCAGCTGTTTTTAAATTTTCAAAAATCTTAGTCCCTTTTAAATAGGCTAAAATAAATACGCGACGTCTTCGCTGTGGCATACCATAATCAGCGGCGTTAATGACACGCCACTCTACAGCATAACCTAGTTCTCCAAGACTTTTTAACATAATTGCAAAGTCTCGACCTCGCTGTTTGGATGGCGATTTTAAAAGTCTGTCAACATTTTCTAAAAACAGATATTTTGGTTTGTTTTTACTCTCATTTAGGATGCGATAAATCTCCCACCAAAGCACGCCTTTTTTGCCTTGAAGACCTTTAGAATTTTTAAGTGTAGTGGCTACGGAATAATCTTGACATGGAAAACCACCCACCAACAAATCATGCTCAGGAATATCAGAAATTGATACTTTAGCTATGTCTTCATTAGAATGATTTTCCTTTCCAAATCTAGCCTCATAAACCTCAGAAGCATGCTGCCGTTTTGTAGAAGGTTCCCATTGGTTACTCCAAACGATTTTGGTTTCAAAATCAGGGTTTGAATACTTTTCTAAACCTAATCTAAATCCACCAACACCAGCGAAAAGTTCAACAATTCTAATATTCTGTTTTTGTGACATTCTTAATTATGAAGCACAAAAATAAGGTATTAGTTATTTAGATTTTTGCATTTCCGCTATAAAAATCCAACACCTTAACTCGAAGTAAATAATCATATTTGGCATTAGATAAATTTACTTTTGCGTTATCTAGATTGTTCTTACTTGTGATGTAATTAAGGAAATTAGAAAGACCACTATTAAAACGAATTTCATTAATTCTGTAGGATTCTTTATAGGCCTCTACTTGTCGTTGTAGACTTTGGTAACGATTGTAAGCAGCCTCCATATCAAAATGCACCTGAGCAATCGTATTTTTAACATCTACGTTTGTACGCTCTAATTCCAACAAACCTTCTTCCACATTAATTTTCTCAAGAGCTACATTGTTTTTTGCTCTAAATCCATTAAGAAGTGGTACTCTGACAGATACCCCAACTACAGTATTTAAGTTATTATCTAATTGGTCTGAAAAATCAATTTGCTGCGCATCAAAATTTGTACGCTCTGTTTGCACTTGAAAATCCTGCCCGTTAACATTCACAAAATCTCCTGTATCTACAATACTTGTGCCTGTAGCATTAAATATTTGTGCCGCACTAGAATAGTTACTATTAACACCTGCAAATACAGAAACCTCAGGAGTAAATTGTGATTTCGCTATACTAACACCCTTTTTAGCGGCTTTAAGTCGAAGTTCTTGTGCTTTGAACGTCGCTAAATTTTCTAAAGACGCTTTAAAAACTTCTTCTGAAGATAGCCCATAAGCTTCTAATTCTAATATAGTATCTTCAACTTCAATTAAGATACCATCGTTTAGGTTTAAGATTTGACTTAAACTTAATTTAGCATTATTGTAGCTACTCTGAGAACTCAACACACTTGTTTCATCACTGGCTAACTGCCCTAGAATATCATTATAGTCCGCAGGGTTCCCTGATTCATTTTTATAAAAATCTTCTTGAACTTTAAGTTGTTGTTTTGTGACTTCTAAACGTGCTTTGTTTAAACCTAAAACTGCTTTTGAGTTTAATACTTGTAAATAGGTTAGCGTCACATTTAGAACCAAGTCTTGCTTGGCAGCTTCAATCTCCATCTCTGAAGCCTTTTTGTTTAACAAATTTTGTTTTGCAGTATTTAATAATCTAAAGCCATTGAAAATAGTAGCATTTAAACTAAGGCCTAAACTCGAAAACGTTAATTCTTGATTTATAAAATCGTTTGTAAATGGGTCAATACTTCTACCATCATTAACACCTAAGTTAAAGTTTCCGTTGACAGAAGGTGTCATATTCCATAGAGATTGTCGATAATTAAACTTTGCAGAATTGGCTCTTAGTTGTGTTGATTTTAGGTTTAGATTATTATCTAGAGCTAAAGCAATACACTCCTCTAAAGAATACGTATTTACTACTGAATTTTGACTGTATCCTGCTATACTCATTGTATAAATGAGTAGAATTACTACATACTTATTTTTCATGATTTTTGTTTATTCTTAGACTATTTTACCATCAAGCAGGTTAACAATTCTAGAACCATATGCTGCGTTACTTTCAGAGTGAGTAGCTTGTATTATAGTAACGCCTTCTTTATTTAACTGAGAGAATAGCTCCATGATTTCGGTACTTTGCTTAGAGTTTAAATTACCTGTAGGTTCATCTGCTAAAATTAGTTTTGGTTTCCCTATCAAAGCTCTAGCTATTCCCACTAGTTGTTGTTGGCCTCCACTTAATTGTTGTGGAAATAAGTCCTTTTTACCTACGATATTAAACTTATCTAGCATATCTGCTACTAAAGCTTTACGCTCAGAAGATTTAACGTTTTTGTATAACAACGGTGTTTCTATATTCTCCAATACTGTAAGCTCATCGATGAGATGATATGCCTGAAATACAAACCCTATATATTCTTTATATAATTTTGAACGGTTTTTTTCTTTCATACTATGCACCGGCTCACCCAAAAATGTATAGCCGCCACCAGTAAAACTATCTAGCATTCCTATACAATTTAGCAACGTAGATTTCCCTGAACCAGATGGCCCCATTAAAGAAATAAATTCACCTTCATTAACTTGAAGGTTAATATTATCTAACAAATTGACTTTATTGCTTCCAGAATTTACTGTTCTAGTAGCTTCATTAAGGCTTAAAAGTTTAGTATTCATTCTTTCGTTATTTTTTTAGTTGATTTGATTAATAGTTGATGCTCCAATACTTAATCCTCTACTAATTTCAGGATTTCCTTTATAATACAATTCTGCTTCGCCATAGGCTGTGAACTTTATACGCTCAGAGGATTTTACTTTAAATTGAGCTTCACCATAGGCCTTTAGTTTAGACGTTTTATTATCTACTTCTACTAAGTTAACCTCGCCTTCACCGAATGCAGTAATCCATTGGTTATCTATCTTTCCTTTGTTAATCGTTAGCTGACTTTCGCCATAGATATCTACATTGAGTTGTTTAAAATTAACTTCATTAAATGTGACTTGAGATTCTCCATAAATTTTAAGTTTAAACTCCTCAACGCCTATTAAGCTCTCACAAATTGTTCTCTGCTCACCACGAAGCGATAGATTATCTATTTTTTTATATGTTACTTTTATTGTTAGTACCTTATCCTTGTAAATCGGCACTTTCATTTTCATTCCATTCTTAACAATTTTCTTATGCTTCGTAGTCGTCTTTGCATCATCTAAATATACACGTAATACTCCTCCATTAACTTCTATATTTACCTTATCATCCGATACTGTATTTTCTAGAATAGTTACCGAATTTTCATCGCCTTGTACGAATGATGTTTCTATATGTGGGCTGATAATGACCTTAGTAAAATCTTCTAAGGTTGTCTTTGTTTGGGCTACAACTAATTGTAATGCTGTAATAAGTATTAGAGTACTTATGTGTTTTAAATTTTTCATAGTATTTTGTTTTTTGATGATTTATTTAAGATATATAGAGTGAAGATAATGCCAAACACATAAAATATTGTTTATCAGTGTATTAAAATATTAAAAACAAAATAAAGTGTTCGGTTTTGATACACTACTTGTCCAAAACCGAACACTTTAAAACAAAGTATCAAAATACTATTCTGTTTTTAAACTATCTACTGGGTTTGC
>CAZBMY010000166.1:3553-5594 GCA_964492855.1 uncultured Flavobacteriaceae bacterium | reverse complement strand
ATTTCAAATTGTTTTTTGTACATGTTTGGGTTCAATTTATTGAAGCACTAAAGATAATAATTACATCTTTCTATTTTGTACCTTTGACCAACTTAAAAGTTAGGTATTACATGATACAATCTATGACTGGCTATGGAAAATCTGTACTTCAGCTTCCTACCAAAAAAATTACTATAGAATTAAAATCGCTTAACAGCAAGAATCTTGATCTCAATGCGCGTATGCCATCAATGTATCGCGCTAAAGAACTCGATATTCGTAAGCAAATCGCAAAACATTTGGTGAGAGGAAAAGTTGATTTTTCGTTATATGTTGAAATTACAGGAGAAGACACCAGCTCTAAAATAAATAAAACGGTAGTAAAAGAATACATCAAACAACTTAAAGATGTTGTAGATGGTAATGAAACTGAGCTTTTAAAAATGGCTGTACGTATGCCAGATGCTATTACTACGGAGCGTGATGAAATTGACGAAAATGAATGGAACGCTATTCAAAATGAAATTGATACGGCTTTAGAAAACATAAAGATCTACCGTAAAGATGAAGGTGAAACACTCAAACAAGATTTTGAGGCACGCATAACTACTCTAAGAGATTTATTGAATGAAGTTATTAAAATAGACCCCGAACGTATTGATGGTGTTAGAGCACGATTAGAAAAAGGCATCTCTGACATTAAAGAAAAAGTAGATGAAAACCGTTTTGAGCAAGAACTCGTTTACTACATCGAAAAGTTTGATATTACTGAAGAAAAAGTGCGTTTGGATAATCATTTAGATTATTTTGTATCATCATTAGATTCTAATGATTCTAACGGTAAAAAATTAGGTTTTATATCACAAGAAATAGGTCGAGAGATTAATACAATAGGCTCTAAATCTAATTACGCACCAATGCAGAAATTAGTCGTGCAAATGAAAGACGAATTAGAAAAAATTAAAGAGCAAATGCTTAACGTTTTATAATAGCATGGATAACAATAAAAAACAAGGTAAACTTATCGTATTTTCTGCGCCGTCAGGCTCGGGAAAAACAACAATTGTCCGTCATTTATTAAAACAAAAAGAGCTTAATTTAGAATTCTCAATTTCTGCTACGTCTCGCGAGAAACGAGGTCAAGAAATTCATGGAAAAGATTATTATTACTTATCCCTAAAAGAATTCAAGGACAACATAAAAAGTGATGCTTTTTTAGAATGGGAAGAAGTCTATCGCGATAATTTTTATGGTACACTAAAGACAGAAGTAGAACGTATTTGGGCAAAAGGCAAACATGTTATTTTTGATATTGATGTGTCTGGCGGCTTACGTATAAAGCGGAAATTCCCAGAGCAAACTATTGCCATTTTTGTAAAACCTCCAGATTTAAATGAACTTGTAAAGCGACTCAAAGAACGTGGTGAAGAGAGCGAAGAAAAAATAAGTATGCGAGTTTCCAAAGCACCTGCCGAATTAGCAACAGCACCTTTGTTTGATGAAATTGTAGTAAATTCAGATTTAGATACAGCATTAAAAGATGCTTATAATTTAGTTTCAGAATTTGTAAACAAATAGACATGAGAATTGGTCTCTATTTCGGTACATTTAATCCTATCCATATTGGGCATTTAACCATTGCCAATCATTTGGCTGAGCATAGCGATTTAGACCAAGTTTGGTTTGTAGTGACGCCTTTAAGTCCTTTTAAAAAGAAAAGTAGTTTGTTAAACAATCACCAGCGTTTAGAGATGGTTTACAGAGCTACAAAAGACTATAATAAGTTAAGACCAAGCGATATTGAGTTTACTTTACCTGAACCTAATTATACTATTGACACACTCACCTATTTGCTTGAAAAATTTCCTAAACATGAGTTTTCTTTAATCATGGGAGAAGACAATCTTAAGAGTTTCCACAAATGGAAAAACTATGAACTCATATTAGAAAACCATAGCATTTACGTGTATCCTAGAATTTCTGAAGGTAAAATTGAAACTAGTTTTGATAACCACCCAAAAATCCATCATGTAGATGCACCGATAATGGAAATTTCTTCGAC
>CAZBMY010000166.1:0-3453 GCA_964492855.1 uncultured Flavobacteriaceae bacterium | reverse complement strand
TAAAACGCATTTTCTAAATGCTCAATCTTAAATGCTCCTTTTTCTTTTACAATAGCAATAATATCAAAACGTACTTCTACGTCTAAATCATTTACAGTAACATATTCGTCAACAGCTTTAACCAAGTTTTTAATTTGCTTAGGCTTGACAAAATCTTGAGGATTTCCAAAATCTATAGTAGATCGGGTTTTTACTTCAATTATGGCAAGAATACTATCTTTTTGAGCAATAATATCTACTTCGGCTTTTTCAAACCTATAGTTGCGCTCAATAATCTCGTAATCTTTCTTCAAAAGAAAATCTACAGCCAGTTGTTCGCCTTTTTTTCCTAATTCATTGTGTTGTGCCATTTTATTCCTGAGAAAGCAGGAATCTTATCCTGCATATTATATATACTAAAATAAAAAAAATAGTATTACTTTTAAATCATTAATCAAATACTTAGATTCATCAATTCAATTTTAGATTTCCCTTTTAGTTTTAATCAAAAAAGCGCTTTGCTTTTAATATTTTTTTTTCATGGAATAGTATTTTCATTATTATTATTACGAAAAGGGCTAATTCATAATAATAAAGCCAGTAAATGGCTAAGTTTATTACTGTTTTTATATGCAATGTATATTGCACCATATATGTTAGGTTATGCTAATTGGTATGACAGTGGTTGGACAAGGGAAACATTGTTTTTTGTGCCATTTATGCAAGTTTTGTTAATTGGACCAGTAGTTTATTTTTACACAAAAAGTCTATTAAACAATAGTTTTAAACTCACTAAAGTTGCCTATCTCCATTTTGTGCCTGCGGTTTTATACATGATTTATAGTGTAATAGTTTTTATTACCGATAAACTCATCCTAGACACGTATTATTTTTATGCAGATAATAGAGATAAAGACATGGCAAACTGGTATCAAGTAGCAGGTTTAATTTCTATGGTATTTTACTTAGTTTTAAGTCTTCGTTATTATTTTGATTATAAAAAATTAGTTTTTGATAAAGTCAGCTATGCTGAAACACTTTTATTTAAATGGATTCGTAATTTTATGATTGCCTTTCTTGCAATTTTAATTCTTCGAGTTGTATTCTTTATAACCAATCCAGAATGGGGAAATTTTGGTAGTCAGTTTTGGCACTATATCGCATTTTCATTTGTGTTTTATTATGTTGCAGTAACTGGTTACAGTAATATCATCAAACAAACCGCTTTGAGCAGTGAAAAACTAAAAGTCATTAATGTTTTTGATGATGAATATTCAGTTTCAAAAACTGGATCTAAAACGAATACTACCGAAATCGATAATTTAAAATGGAAAGCAGCACTTTCAAATTTAATGGTTGAAAAGCACCTATTTGAAAATCCTCGTTTAACACTTTCTGATGTAGCTACCGAATTAGGTACGACTACTAAGACCGTCTCTTCAGTTGTGAATTCTAGTTTTAATATGAATTTTAATGATTTTGTAAATCACTATAGAATAGAATCCGTAAAAGAAAAATTAGAAAAAGGCGAACAAAACACAATTACACTTTTAGGAATTGCCTTAGATTCTGGTTTTAATAGTAAAGCGACTTTTAACAGAGCCTTTAAAAAGAGCACCTCTCTTTCTCCAAAAGATTATATCGAAAAATTATCTTAAAACAAGTCTCAAATCAAGATTTGAAGCGTTTTATATTGATTTTTACATGATTTTTGATTCAAATAGTAAATTTATCATGAAAAAAACAATCACACTACTTGCGCTTTTTATTTCAGTTTCATCATTTGCACAAAATGAAATAAAAAAGATTGATTCTATAATTAATTCTAAAATAGCTGAAAACGATCCTGGTTTAATGGTGGGCATCGTCAAAGATGGAACTATCATTTATGAAAAATATCGTGGCCTAGCTTATTTACCATATCAAATAAAAATGGATGAAAAGACTAAATCTAATATTGCATCTATTGCTAAGCAATATACCGCATTAATGATTCTGGATTTAGCCTTAAAAGGTCAACTAAGCTTAGAAGATGATATTAGAATATATCTTCCTACGCTTTATGAAAAAGTCGGAGATAAAATAAGAATTAGGCATGTTCTTAATCATACCAGCGGCATTAGAGACTATGTCGAATTAATGAGTTTGCAAAACAGAATATGGTGGAAACAAGTAGGTTTGAAAAATGATGATATTATTAACTTATTAGAAAAACAAGAAGATTTAGCTTTTAAACCCGGCTCGCAATACACGTACAGTAACTCAGGCTATAATATACTGGCAGAAATCATAGAGAAAATCACTGGAGAAAAATTTACAGATTACTCAAAACAGTTTTTCCGTGATTTAGGAATGAAAGAGACATTATTTATTGAGCGTTACGCTGGTGTGATTCCATACAGAGCAGAACCTTATGGCGATTGGGGAGATGGCGTTTGGCTACAAACACCAACAGTAACAAAAACTGCTGGAGAAGGTTTTTTATACACCACCTTAAAAGATCAATTGATTTTTGAACAAGCAATACAAAATGCAAATCAAGACAATAACATTCTACTAATTAAAAGCCAACAACCCATTCCTAATAGTGAAATAAAAACCTATGGTTTTGGGCTAGAACTCGGTAATTTTTTAGATAGAAAAGCAGTGCATCACAGTGGAGCAACTGGAGGATATAATTCTCAAATGGTTCGATTTCTAGATGAAAAATTAACCATTTTTGCGATGAGTAATAATGGTAATATCTCAACTAACATAATCACCAAAGAAATTGCACAAGCTCTTCTTCCAGAAATAAAGAAGAAAAACCAATATAACAGTCGTTTATTTGAAACACAAAGTAATCTTGAAGAACTACAAATATTAGGGCAATACCATACTAAAAATGGCTATTTAACAAGAATTGCAAAGGGCGACGATAGTAAAATTTATTTTAAACAAGGTAGAAATCTTAGTATTGAGCTTATTCCAGAAAGTAAAAATAAATTTCACCTTGACTATGATTCTGAATCGAAGATAGTTTTCTACGAAGATGAAATGGTTTTATTTGAGCCAACAGGAGAAATCGCAACATATAAGAAAAGTAACGAATTACCTGCTTCTTTCTCAGATTTAGAAAACTATGCTGGTAAGTATTACAGTAATGAATTAGGAATGAGTTTTGAACTATCATTAACAGAAAAAAACCAATTAAAAATAAACTTCTCAAACCTTGACAATGAGCGTGACGTAAAGGTATTTAATAGAAATGAAATGATGTCTCGGAATTTTATTTTAAAGGCACAAAGAGACCAATTTGATAGAGTAACCGAGATATTATTAAGTCTTGGTCGCGCTAAAAATAATAGGTTTAAAAAGAAAACAAATCTAAAATTTCAACCAAAAATAGAAACTGAGAATGGTTCTATTCAAGTCACAAATATTGGATCTAGAAATGGTGATGCTTCAGACATTTTATTAACTAAAAACTACCCT
>CAZBMY010000165.1:0-5595 GCA_964492855.1 uncultured Flavobacteriaceae bacterium | reverse complement strand
TAAAGTAAGTTGCCAACTATGAAAATAAATGTCCTGCTGAGCCTGTCGAAGCATATGTGATTTAGAAATCTGTTTGCCTATGAAGTTTTATTACGTGTATATATTATTATGTTCTGACAACACTTATTATGTTGGTATGACTTATGATTTAGAAAGACGTCTGGTACAACATAATGGTGGAAGCAATAAATTTAGTTACACTGCACAAAGATTACCTGTTAAGTTAGAATGGTATTTACAATGCACTAATCCTGCAGAGGCTATAAAAATTGAAAAACAAATAAAAGGGTGGTCTAAAAGAAAAAAGGCTGCGCTTATTGAGGAAAATTGGGATGATTTAGTGTTATTTTCAAAGAATTATACTGAATATGGAAATAAAATTAATGATAACTAAATGTGTTGACGTCTTCGACAAGCTCAGACTGACATTAGAGAAGTCGATTAGGTTTTGGTTTTTGAAAATATGTAAATACAATAACTCACGGTATGCCTAATAAAAGCAATAGTCTTGCTGAGCTTGTCGAAGTATAAAACACATTAAAAAGTAAAATGAAAAATAATTAGAAATAAACAATAAAACGTCGTCTGTTCGAGTGGTTTTATTTCGGAGGTTCGAAATAAAAGTATATCGAGAACCTTATTTTAAGTCTTCTCGATACTAATTTGTCGCATTATCATTCGACAAATTCACCCGAAGTGATTTAACAATTAAAGAGAAAAGCCTAATGAAAACTATAGCTTCTTGTGTCGAAGACATATTAATAAAGCAGCCTTTTTTAGAAGAAGCTTTATTTAGAGAAATTATCAATTTTTCGGCCTTATCCGAAGAGTTACAAACACCTGTGAGTAAAATGCTAGGCAAACCTGTAAAAACAGGTGCCATTATGATGGCATTACGACGCTATGCACCACCTGTGCATCTCCGACAATCGCATCAGCTTAAAGCTGTATTGAAACAACTGGGTGATATTACGGTACGCTCTAACTTAATTGATTATACGTTTCAGAACTCTGATACCTTAATACAAAGTCATGCTAAAGTCATTGAAAGTTTAGACCCAAAATCATTTTATGGATTTTCGCGTGGTATTTATGAAAGTAATATTGTTGTATCATCTTCTGAAAAGCGTTTTGTTTTAGACGGTTTTAAAGGTGAAAAACTCATCGATTCTCAAGACGAGTTATCTGCAATAAGTATTCGATTACCAAAGAATAATCAGCGTATCTCTGGGTTATACTATCAGATTTTTAAGCGTTTTGCTTGGGAAGGCATATCACTTTATGAAGTGATTTCTACAACTAATGAGTTTACCGTTTTGGTACAAAGTCATCTGGTGGACCAAGCATTTTCTGCTATTAAAGGGTTAAATTCTGATTAAGCAGATTCTGTTTTAAGGGTTTTCGGTTTTACTAAATTCAAAATACAAAACACGACTAGTGCTGGTAAAACCCAACCTAAACTATGTTCTGCAAAAGGAATGTAAGACACCACTGTTTTTAAATCTTCTGATGGGCTTATAAAACCAATAACATCTGGGATGCTAAATATAAACGTTGTTATAACAACACCTCTAAACACTAACACAGAGGTTAATTTTTCAGATATAACATTAAGGATAATTAGTACGATTGTAATCGGATAAATAAAGAGTAATATTGGGTATGCAATGACGATGATAGAGTGAAAATCTAACTGTCCAATACCAACACCCGCCAAACATCCTACAATAGCAGTTAGAACATAAGCCGTATTAGACTTATTAAACAATCCTCTAAAATAATCAGCAGTACCTGCAACAATACCAACGGCTGTAGTAAAACAGGCTAAAGAAATTAAAATACTAAGTACGGTATTACCAAAGGTCCCTAATGCCGATATACTAATCCCTCGTAATAAATTAGCACGTTGCATATCATTACTCAAATTAGCATCAACGTTTATTTCTGTGCCATAATAAGCACCAACCGAAATTAAACCTGCATAAATAATGAATAATCCCGAACCTGCTATTAACCCCGCTTTTCGGATTAATGATTTTTTTGCCTCGTAGGCTTCAACATCAATTGTTTTAAAATTAATAGACACAATAATAAATGCCCCAACAACAACTGCTCCTATAGCATCAAAGGTTTGATACCCTTCTAAAATACCACTAACAATAGGTGTTTTAAACGTTGCCGGATTTGCTAAACTGCTATTAAAAAGTCCTATTCCTATGACTAATAGTAACATAATAACAATCATTGGTGTTAAAAACTTACCAATAAAATTTAAGATTTTAGAACGATTTAAAACAAAGACTAAAACCAGAGCAAAATAGATTAAACTCGTAAGCAAAGGACTAGTTTCAAAAACAGGATGTATAGCAATTTCATGCGTGGCAGAAGCTGTACGTGGTGATGGTATAGCAATGGAAATAGCGTAAACAATAATGCAATACAGAGAGCTAAACCACGGTGATACTTTCTTCCCAAAGTCGTACATAGTCCCTTGGAGTTTAGCATGCGCCATAATACCAAAAATAGGAATGATAACGGCGGTTAACATAAACCCTAAAGTCACCCAGAACCATTTATCACCGGCATTATAGCCTAATAATGGTGGAATAAGAAGGTTTCCTGCTCCAAAAAACAACGAGAACAAACCAAAACTGGTTACTAAGAGGGTTTTACGAGTATACATTACTTTATATGTTTTGGTTGTAAATCTAGTGTTATGTTAGCTTCTTTCTCATTCTTAATTTTTTGAGATAGTATAAAAGTGAATTTAAACCAATGTAAAATAAATGCCATGTATATTGAATATAAGTGTATCGTATGATTTCAAATATAGTAAATACTTATTGATGATTTACGTAGCTTAAATCTAGCATAAATTTATCTTTGTAAACATGTTTATCGCTCACAAAAATATTAAGGTTCATTATACCTCAACAGGCAAAGGGCCAACGCTATTATTATTACATGGTTTTATGGAAACAAGTGTAATGTGGGCCGATTTTATTGAAGAGCCTTCTAAATCTCACCATGTGCTTTGTATAGATTTACTGGGTCATGGACAAACAGAATGTATTGGCTATGTACATACAATGAAAGACATGGCTGAAGCTGTTTTTTCTGTTTTAAAGGCATTAAAAATTGAAGAAGTGACTTGTGTTGGTCATTCTATGGGTGGTTATGTCGCTTTGGCTTTAGCTGAATTGCATCCTAATCTTATTAAAGATTTATGTTTATTGAACTCTACATTTGAAGCTGATAATAATGAGCGTAAAATTCTAAGAGCACGCGCAGCACAAATGGCAATGACTAATTATGAGAATTTAGTGCGTATGTCTTTTACTAATCTTTTTGCTCCTGAAAGTAAATTACATTATAAATCCGAAATTGAGAAAGCGCTAGACATAGGTTTAAAAACACCCGTTCAAGGATTTATAGCCGGACATAAAGGAATGGCAATAAGACCAAATAGATATGAGGTTTTTAAAAGACTAAAAGGCAAAAAAGCCATTGTAATTGGTAAAAAAGATTGGATTGTAGATATGGATTTACTCCTTAAAAAAGTAAAAGGAACCGCTATTGAAACCATAACTTTTTCTGAAGGACATATGAGTCATATTGAAAATAAATCAGAATTATCTTACTTTTTAAAACACTTTAGCGAAAAATAATACTCTTAAGCGTTTTAATTGAATTTTTTATATAAGTTAGTACTCTCAAATCTAACGAATTATGAAAAAATCTACCATTGCAATTACTCCATTGAAACTATACTGCGATATATTTGGTCATAATTATAAGGTCACAAAACAAGTTACTCACCACGTTAAAGAATACAAATGTTCGTGCTGTAAACGAGAATTAACGACTAACAGTAACGGAAATCTGACAGAATTAACACCTAAGTTTAAGGATATTAATGATGCACTAGCAAAAATTTATTCTTATAAAATGGCTAGAATGAGATCTCAAAGACTCAATACTACTGCTGCATAATTATTTGGGCTCGTTTTCATTAAAACTTTTCCAGCCTTTTGCTATAATTGGCACTTTTGTTTCGCCACGAGTAACTAAATGCATACCGCGTTCGGCTTCAGTCATATAACCTATAACTGTTAAATTTGGATTTCCTTTAATTTTAGGAAAATCTTCTTGAGAAATTGTCATTAACAATTCATAATCTTCTCCACCGTTTAGCGCTATTGTTGTGCTATCAATGTTGAACTCCTCACAAGTACTTATGACTTGAGGATCTAGCGGAATTTTATTCTCATAGATGTCGACACCTGTATGACTCTGTTTGCAGATATGCATTATTTCAGAAGATAAACCATCACTAATATCAATCATACTTGTTGGTGTAACGTCAAGTTTCTCCAATAATTCTATAACATCTTTTCTAGCTTCAGGTTTTAATTGACGCTCCACAATATAAGTGTACATTGATAGGTCTGGCTGACTTTGAGGATTAACTTTAAATACTTCTTTCTCGCGTTCTAAAATCTGTAAACCCATATATGCACCACCTAAATCACCAGTTACAACAAGCAAATCATTAGGCTTTGCTCCAGAACGTTTTACCACTTTACGTTCTTCTACCTCACCTATAGCAGTTATTGAGATAATTAATCCAGATGTCGAAGATGTGGTATCTCCTCCAACTACATCAACATTATACAATCTTGCGGCAGTTTCAATACCAGCATATAACTCTTCTAAAGCTTCTAATGGAAAACGATTTGAAACAGCAATAGATACAGTTATCTGTGTGGGTTTTGCATTCATTGCACAAACATCAGATACATTTACGATAACGGCCTTGTACCCTAAATGTTTCAAGGGCACATAACTCAAATCAAAATGTACACCCTCTACTAATAAATCGGTAGTAACAACTATTTCAGTTGCCTTATGATTTAATATGGCGGCATCATCACCAATTCCGAGAATTGATGATTTATGATTAAGCTTAAAGTTTTGAGTCAAATGTTCAATGAGTTTAAACTCACCTAATTCACTCAAAGGCGTACGTTGTGGATTTTTATCTTCTATCATACTGCAAAAATATTATGCTTTTAACAATTACCATGTAATTTATTGCTCTATTTTCAGTTTTAAATAAATACCAATTCTTAATTATTGGCTAAATTGCAGAAAAACACCCCATGAAAACATCAAAACTTACATTCATTTTAACGCTGTGTATCTTACTTAATTTTACACTAAGTTGTAATAACGATGATGACCAACAGTCATTGCCTGAGCCACCAGATACGACTTTTAATGGTATGTTTGAATGTGTAGATGGTATGGCAGGGCCTTACCCTTGTAATGGCTTAGATGTACTATCAACTATTGATATTCAAACATTGGGAGGTGGAACAGATTCAAATATTAGAGGTAGTGATATCTGGGGATGGACAGACCCAATAACAAATAATGAATATGCTTTGTTTGCATTATCTAACAGTACGGCTTTTATAGATGTTACTGACCCTGTAAACCCAGTTTTAATTGGAAGATTACCTTCTAATGGAGGCATAAATGTCTGGAGAGACGTAAAAATTTACAATAATTATGCATTTATAGTTGCCGATA
>CAZBMY010000164.1:0-5612 GCA_964492855.1 uncultured Flavobacteriaceae bacterium | reverse complement strand
ACCTCTCTATGCTGAAATTACTGATGAAGTGAACTTTGAATGCTCTAAAATAGCTTTTATAATCAGTGCAAACATTAAAGATTATATTATAAATAGAGACACTAGAAAAGTAATAGAAGGTAAAAACACCTACGGTGACGAAGAGCACATTTGGATTATGGAATATACAGAAGGAAAATGGTTACTTGATGATATCAGAGAAGGAAATTTGAGTTTAGCATTTGCCAAGATGAAAAATATTGTACCAAATATACAACTAGTAAAAACGTCGAAAGTTAATTAATAACGTATTTATTAAGCCTAACTTAAAAAATTTAAACAAGCTAATAAATTTATTACACCTACTATCTATAAATAACATTACTAATTAAAGTCTTATATACTATTTAAAACTCTCGCTTCTATACGTTTAGAACTATTTTAAATTAAAGACTAAGTATATACACTTTTGTGACAACTAAATATTTTTCACTACCTTATATTGCTAATTAGCTTAAGTTGAAAACTGATAACTCTAAAATAAAAATACTTTTACAAGGTCTTTCTTTCTCAGAATCCGAAATAAAGATAATAGAGTCTGTTTTCCATAAAGTAGAGTATCCGAAGGGTACCATGATATTAAAAACTGGTGATATTGTTAATCACCAATACTATACATTAGATGGTAGTTTACGGTCATATTTCTTAGATTCGGATGGCAAAGAGCATACAGTACAATTTGCAATTAAAGATTGGTGGATAAGTGATTATACAGGTTTCTTTTCAGATTCTAAAGCAATACTTAATATAGAGGTTATACAAGACGCTACTCTTTACCGCATAAGCAAAGAAGATAAAGAAAAACTATATGAAGAAATTCCTAAGATAGAATCATTCTTTAGAAAAAAATTAGAAATTGCTTTTGGTGCTTTTCAAAAAAGAATTCTTTCTAATATATCACAAACAGCTACAGAACGGTATTTAAATTTTATTAATACTTACCCTGACATAGAAAAAAGATTTAAGAATTATCATATTGCTTCTTATTTAGGAATTACAACAGAAAGTTTAAGTCGTATTCGAAGAGAGCTCTCTTCAAAATAAATTTCTTATCATACATCAATTTTACTGATTACAAAATAGCATACTTTTGTTTCATCATATTGAGATATCCCCCGAATTTCTTTAGATTAATAGCTTAAAAAGCGCATATTAAATATAATATGCGCTTTTTTTATAGACTAACTCATTTCTTCTAATTCAAAAGATTGATTAGCTTTGATTTATAAACCTAAACTTTTGAGTAATAAAAACAATCAATCAACATCATCTAAACTTCATCCAAGAAGCAATTACGTAAACCGCTATGATTTTGAAAAACTTATAGTTTCATCACCAGGTTTAAAGCCCTTTGTTTCAAAAAATAAATATGGTGATTTATCTGTTGATTTTTTTAATCCAAATGCTGTTAAAGCACTAAATAAAGCCTTATTAAAATTTAATCATGGTGTATTGTATTGGGATGTTCCAAAAGATTATCTATGTCCTCCTATACCAGGCCGATTAGATTATATTCACTATATAGCAGATTTAATAGGAGATACTTCCAAAAATTCAAATATAATTGGTTTAGATATTGGCACTGGTGCAAGTTGTATTTATCCAATACTAGGCCATCAAACCTATGGATGGCGATTTATTGCTTCTGATATTGATAAAAGTGCTGTGAGTTGGGCAAATGATATCGTATCTAAAAATAAAACCTTACATAAAAATATAGATATCAGATTTCAAGACAATAAGAGTTATAAACTTAAAGGTCTTTTGAAGTCTAATGAAAAGATAAGCTTTACAATGTGTAACCCTCCTTTTCATGCTTCTGCTGAAGATGCAAAAAAAGCTGCTCTAAGAAAAGTAAAAAACTTAAAAGGAAAATCTCAAAAAAAGTTAACTCTTAATTTTGGTGGCCAACATAATGAGCTTTGGTGTAAAGGCGGAGAAGCACGCTTCATAAAAGATTTGATTTTTGAAAGCAGGAATTTCTCAAAACAATGTGATTGGTTTACGACTTTAGTTTCTAAAGCATCCAATTTAAAAGGCATCTATTCCAACTTAAAAACAGTACATGCAAAAGACATCAAAACAATAGAAATGGGACAAGGGCAAAAAATAAGTCGAATTGTAGCATGGCGTTTCTAAAATTTAAAAGAAACTTTTGATATTAACCTAATAAGTCTTGAAGCGCAGGCTCTAAGTTTGCATATTTAAAATCGAATCCTTCTTGTTCAATTTTTTGCGAACTCACTCTCTGACTTTCAAATAAAATAATATGCATTTCACCTAATGCAATTTTCATTACAAGCTTTGGAATATTTGGCAAAAAAAGAGGGCGTTTCAAAACTTTTGCTACACACTTGGTTAACTCAGAATTAGAAACTGGATTAGGCGCAACACCATTATAAACACCTACTAAGCCATTATTTACAGCATATAAAAATAATTCTGCCAAATCCTCTACATGAATCCAACTTTGCCATTGTTCTCCACTACCAAAAGCGGCCCCAGCTCCAAGTTTTATAGGCCTTATAATTTCTGGTAAGGCACCACCTTTGTTAGATAATACTAGACCGATTCTAATTTTTACAACATCAATTCCCAAGGGTTTAAAGCTATCAATTGCGTCTTCCCATTGTCCTACAACTTCACCTAAAAACGTATCAGAAACCGTTTTATATTCTTCTTCGTAGTAATTAGTTAATGATGAAGGATAAAAACCAATGGCACTAGCAGAAACAATCTGTTTTACAAAAAAATTATTTTCATCTATCGTCTTTTTTAATAAGGCTGCTGTTTGAGTTCTACTATCTAAAACTTCTTGCTTATAGGTATCTGTCCATCGCTTTGAAATAGAAGCACCTACCAAATTTATGACTGATGTAACACCTTCTAAGCAGGTTTTATCAATTTCATTATTTCTAGGGTTCCAATAGAACCCTTTGTAATGTTCTTGATTTTCTATTTTAGATTTTGAAGTAGTAAGGTAATTAACGGCGATACCTTGCTTATGACAGAGCTTCACAATCTCTTTGCCAACTAAACCGGTAGCTCCTGTAATTAACACCTTCATGCACTAAAATTTTATGCTAAGATACGAGAGCTTAAAACCCAAGAATACTTATTTAGTTTAGTTTTAACTTTTAATTGCGCGTAGCATGTGACGTTTGTTTGGTGGACCGTCTAAGCGTTCTACATCAAAACCAACAGCTTGCATTGCACGGCGTGCACTACCTTTGGCTGAGTAAGTTACTAAAACACCATTAGATCTAAGCGCATCATACATTTTTTTAAAAATATCTTCAGTCCATAATTCTGGTTGAACACGTGCTCCAAAAGCATCAAAATAAACAATATCAAATTCTGAAATTGAAGAGATATCTTTAAAGAATTTTTCTTCTTTTTTAATCTTAAAATAGTCAGAAATATAAATTTGCCTCTCCCAGTTTGAGTTGTGTAACTTCTCAAATTCACTTTTATGTTTTAGTGAAACCAATTCGACATAATTTAAAATTTCTATTTCTTCATTCTTTACTGGGTATGCTTCAACACCTACATAATTAATATTTAGATTTTGTTTTTCGGCCTCTATTAACGTTAAAAATGCATTGAGTCCTGTGCCAAAACCAATCTCTAAAATTGCTATTTCATTAGTATTAGATTCTGAAATAAGTTGAGAATTAAAGAAAAGCAGACCATGCTTTAAAAATACATGGTTTGCTTCGTTAATTGCACCGTGAACAGAATGATATTGCTCATCCCACTCTTCTATCTGTATGGTTTTAGAACCATCTCCGGTGGTGATAATTTTTCGCTTCACTATTTCTTAAGTAAAACACCATCTGCTTCAAAGGATAGTGTAACTTCTGGCGTTGTGATTTTCTCAATGTCTTCAGGAGAATCTCCAGCGTCTTCAGCATAATGTTTTAAATCAGCCACAGAGGTTTCGTTAACAAATGCTTTTCCGTTGATTACAACCTCACCACTTGCATCTAAAGGCATAAAAAAACCGTAATCCTTAAACGTCACACGGACTATTTTATCGTTACCCATATCTAACTTCATCCAGCACCCTTTTTTAGAACAGACTTCTGTTATCTCTCCTTTCATTTTGGCATTGATAGTATCACCTACTGACATTGACTCGTAGTGTACTAACATTCGCTCAGATGATAACGCATCAGCATCTGTTATTTTTTCACCAAAACTTGAATAGGCAATTTCTTTTGATATTTTTTCAGTCTCAACACTTGAGTCTACGGCTTCTGACTTAGTTTCATTTTTACACGAAACTATCAAAATCGCTATACATATAAGCTCTAATATTTTTTTCATATTTATATTTTTGTTGATAAATTGTAAAACAAATTTACTAAAATTTAAAGTAAAATTAGGTTTCGAAACACTAATCATTGCGTACTTTTGCAACATCTAAATTAACGAGTAAATCTATGATTAATACGACGAACGAAATCGATATAGTTAAATCGCAAACTTCAAAAATCACTTCTGTAGATTTTGACAATCTAGCCTTTGGTCGTGTATTTACAGACCACATGTTTGTTTGTGATTTTAAGAATGGTGAGTGGCAAAAGCCACAAATTATGCCATACCAACCTATGACGTTTGAACCATCTGCTCGTGTTTTTCATTATGGACAAGCTGTTTTTGAAGGCATGAAAGCCTACAAAGACGAAAATGATAAAGTCTTTTTGTTTAGACCAACTCAAAATTTTGAGCGTATAAATAAATCTGCAGCACGAATGGCTATACCAGAATTTCCAAAAGACTATTTCTTTAATGGTCTCAAAACCTTATTAAATTTAGATAAGGATTGGATTAAATCTGGCTTAGACAGCTCTCTATATTTACGGCCATTTGTAATTGCAACAGAACCAGCAATTTCTGCCTCACCTGCAAATGAGTATCGTTTTATGATAATTTGTTCCCCAGCCAAAGCGTATTACAACGAACCTGTTCGTGTTTTATTTGCAGAAAAATACAGTCGCTCCGCTGATGGTGGTGTTGGTTTTGCAAAAGCAGCAGGGAATTATGGTGCTCAGTTTTATCCAACAAATTTAGCACAGAAAGAAGGTTTTCAACAAATCATTTGGACTGATGCTAGCACTCACGATTATCTTGAAGAAGCTGGCACAATGAATATCTTTTTTAGAATTGGAGATAAATTAGTTACTGCTCCTAATAATGATAGAATTTTAGATGGTGTAACGCGTAAGAGTATTATTCAACTTGCTGAAGACTTAGGTATAGAATGTGAGGTTAGACGTGTTAGTGTTAAAGAAATTAAAGACGCTGCAAAAGATGGTAGCTTAAAAGAAGTGTTTGGTGCTGGCACTGCTGCTGTAATAAGCCCTGTATCCGCATTTGGGCATAATGGCGAAGTTTTTGACCTTGAAACACCTGAGGATTCTTATGCTAAATTGTTTAAATCTACTTTATTAAACATCCAGCACAATTTAGCTGAAGATAGACATAATTGGAAGTATGAAGTAGAATAGCTGTTAGCTGTTAGCTGTTAGCTGTTAGCTGTTAGCTGTTAGCTGTTAGCTGTTAGCTGT
>CAZBMY010000163.1:0-5617 GCA_964492855.1 uncultured Flavobacteriaceae bacterium | reverse complement strand
TAGAATTACCTTTAGATATGAGCAAAGAAGAGATTGAGAAAACAGTTTTAGCACACAAAAAAACGCAAGAACAATTACAAGGGCGCACGCCTAAAAAAGTAATTGTTGTGCCTGGTAAAATTGTAAATATTGTAGGATAAGCCCATAATGGGTATTTGACGAATTTTATAAAATGATAAAGCTAAAAAGAACCGATAAGATTGGATTATTTTTCTTTTTAGCTTTTGTCATAAGCACATCGTTAATTTGGTTTTTCGAAGAGCGTTTTAATCAAGAAACCTGGCATTCTGCACCAGATGAACGCTACGAAATGTTAGATGATATTCTAGAGAATAAATTTCTTATTGGTAAAACCAGACAAGACGTTATTTCAATTTTAGGAGAACCCGATAAAAGACTTATCTCTAAAGATGATTTTTTTATATATGATTTGGGTAATCCGCCAAGTTTTTTTGATTCTGAGCCTCAATATTTATTAGTCACTTTTGAAAACGAAATTGTAATAAAATTAAGTAAAGCTATAGACTAATCGCATTAATTTTTTGCTGATTTCACATTATTCGGCCTTCTAATTATCATATTCGTAATTATTTTAAATATCTCATTTTAAGTATATTCGTTTCAAAATTTAAATTTAAATTCAAGTCCAATTACTAATCTCAACACTACAAAGAGAATGAAAATTGGAGTTCCAAAAGAAATTAAAAACAACGAAAGCCGAGTTGGTATGACACCAGCTGGCGTTTTTGAATTAACAAAAAAAGACCATACCGTATTTGTACAAAAAGACGCTGGATTTGGCAGTGGATTTTTTGATCAAGATTACAAAGATGTAGGCGCAATTGTTCTAGATACTATTGAAGATGTTTATGCGTCTAGCGATATGATTGTAAAAGTCAAGGAGCCTATTGCAGAGGAATATCCACTCATAAAATCGCATCATGTGGTGTTTACCTATTTTCATTTTGCGTCTAGTGAACCTTTAACAAAAGCGATGCTCAAAAGTAAAGCAGTTTGTATTGCTTATGAAACCGTTGAAGATGCGGATGGGACATTACCATTATTAACGCCAATGTCTGAAGTTGCTGGTCGAATGGCTATTCAGCAAGGTGCTAAATATTTAGAAAAACCTATAAAAGGTCGTGGTGTTCTTCTAGGAGGTGTACCTGGAGTGCCACCAGGAAAAGTGTTAGTTCTAGGTGCAGGAACTGTAGGGATACAAGCAGCAAAAATGGCAGCAGGATTGGGAGCTCATGTAACGATTATGGATATTAACATGAAACAGTTACGATATGTTAATGATGTGATGCCAAGTCATGTTGTCACAGAATTTTCGAGTGAGTATAACATCAGAAAACGAATAAAAGACCATGACCTAATTATTGGAGGCGTTTTGGTAAAAGGTGCAAAAGCGCCGAAACTAATAACTCGAGATATGCTTAAGGAAATGAGGCCTGGAACTGTTTTGGTTGATGTGGCAGTAGATCAAGGTGGTTGTATTGAAACCACTAAAGCTACGACACATGAAGATCCAACATATATTATTGATGATGTGGTACATTACTGTGTAGCTAATATGCCTGGAGCAGTGCCTTACACGTCTACTCTTGCGTTGACGAATGTAACATTGCCTTATGTTTTGAAACTAGCAAATTTAGGCTGGCGAAATGCATTAGCAAAGGATAAAAATTTAGCTAAAGGACTTAATGTTGTTGACGGTAAAATTGTTTACGAAGAAATTGCTGAAGCATTCAACTGGTCTGTTGAGGCTATGTAGCATAACAAATACTGACAAAATTTCTTAACACGGATTTGGCGTACTTTTTGTGTTATATGTCATAACTTTATAAAGTAAAAAAGATAAAATTATGTTAGGATATTATATATTAATAGGAGCAATAGCACTCGTAAGTTGGTTAGTAAGCAATAAACTAAAGCAGAAATTTGCATTCTATTCTAAACGTCAATTACAAAACGGAATGTCTGGTAGAGAGATTGCGGAGAAGATGTTGTCAGATAATGGTATTTATGACGTTGAGGTGATTTCAGTTAGAGGACAACTTACAGATCATTACAATCCTAAAAACAAAACGGTAAACCTTAGTGAAGCTGTATACAATCAACGTAACGCAGCCGCAGCCGCAGTTGCAGCACACGAAGTTGGGCATGCTGTACAACACGCCACAGCTTATGGTGCTTTGCAAATGCGTTCACAATTAGTGCCAATTGTGAGTGTAACATCTGGGATGTCTCAATGGTTAGTGATTGGTGGTCTGGTTTTGGGAGCTGCAGCAGGTGTAGGTCTTGGCTATTGGGTGGCAGTTGCAGGCTTAATGTTTATGAGCTTTGCGACCTTGTTTAGTTTTATTACGTTACCGGTGGAGTATGATGCGAGTAATCGTGCGTTAGCATGGTTAAAAACAAAGAACATGGTGACACAACAAGAATATGAAGGCGCAGAAGACGCGCTTAAATGGGCTGCAAGAACATACTTAGTAGCAGCAATTGGTGCATTAGCATCACTTTTATATTGGGCACTTCAAGTTTTTGGAGGCAGAGATTAAATTTTTTAATATAAGATACGATCTAAGGTTCTGATTTTTCAGAACCTTTTTTGTTGAAAGAAATTAAAACTTTACATTTATGTACTAACAATTTAATCAGCATTATGGAAAATCAAATTCAGGGACCAATTATGGTTGGTCATTTAGATAACACAGCAAAAGCAACATTTTACCGAAAAACATATACGCATGTAGCTTTGGCTGTTCTTGCGTTTATGCTATTAGAATATATATTTATAGGCTATTTTGAAGAGACCGTCTTATCGCTTATTAACCTCATGTTTGCTAATAGTTTTTCATGGCTAATTGTCTTAGGCCTTTTTTGGGTAGGCAGCACAATGGCAGATAAATTGGCGCATAATGAGTCTCAGCAAACCCAATATATGGGCTTAGGGTTATATGTTTTATTAGAAGCTATCATCTTTTTGCCAATGATTTATATGGCCTATGTATATTCTGGTGCTGATATGTTAACACAAGCTTCAGTAGTAACACTTTGTCTTTTTGGAGGTTTGACGGCAGTTGTATTTATGACTAACAAAAACTTTTCATTCTTAAAAACAGGATTAGTTATTGGCAGTTTTATCGCAATTGGTTTAATCGTAGCAGGTAGTCTCTTTGGGTTTAATTTAGGATTATGGTTCTCTGTAGGAATGGTCATCTTTGCTGGTGCAGCCATTTTATATCAAACCTCAAAGGTTAAATATGAATATACCGAAGAGCAATACGTTGGTGCGGCATTAGGTATTTTTGCAGCGGTAATGTTATTATTCTGGTATATATTACAGATTTTTATGTCGCGCGACTAATTTGAAAGTTAATAGAATTAAAAAAGGCTCTGTAATTTCAGAGCCTTTTTTATATTTTAATCTGCCTATCAATCTGCTGTTGAAGCGATATAAAAGTTTCTGTTCGTGAAACCCCAGATATACTCTGAATCTGTGTGTTTAAAACATACATTAAATGCTCATTGTCTTTAGCTAAGATTTTGATAAAAATACTCCAATTTCCAGTTGTATAATGACATTCAATAACTTCGGGGATACGTTTTAACTGTTTTACGGCTTCAGGGTTACTTACCGCTTTGTCTAAGAATACACCAACAAAAGCCATAGTCGTATAGCCTAATACTTTTGGGTTAACCACAAATTTAGACCCAGCTAAAAGACCAGATTTTTCTAACTTTCTAAGGCGTTGATGTATGGCCGCCCCAGATATTCCAACATTTCTGGCAATTTCTAAAATTGGCGTACGAGCATCTGCCATTAAAGCTCTAAGTATCTTTTTATCAATACCATCTATAAAAATGCCTTTATCGTTAACTTTCATTTTAATTATGCTTTAAAACTGAAAGTTAAAAATAGTAAAAGAATTACATATTGTAATTTCAATTTATAGATTTAAAGGATTATAGCCAAAATAAGGAACTTCGTTCTCTTTGAATTCTATGCCGAAACTTTTTAATTCTTCAAGAATAGGTGAATACACTTCTTTGGTAATAGGTATTTGTACGCCAGGTGTTTTAATTTTTTCGTTAAGTATGGCAAGTGCTGCAATAGCAACAGGCAAACCTACGGTCTTTGCCATAGCAGTGTAAGTTTGGTCTTCACCAAGAGTAACCATTGTAGCATCAATTTGGTGTTGTTTGCCATTGAGTTCATAACCAAATTTATGATACATCACTATCATATCTTTATCTTCAGAGTTTAATGTCCAGCTGTCTATTAATATCTTTTGAAGAATTTGTGCTGGTGTTGCCTTTTGTAGTTCAACCTTTTTCTCATTGCTAAATATATCTAGTTCTAAAAATTTATCCCAAACAATATCATCTTGGTCTATTTTTAGGGCATGTCTAAACTTTAATTCTACAGAATCTGTAGGGCTGTAAGGAAGAAATGCATTTACAAAATCGCGATAGCTCATATTTTCGCTATCGTCAATAGTGTAACTATCGTCCGTCATTCCTAATTGTACAAAAACATTCCATGCTCGGCTAAATCCAACACGACGCATTGTTCCTCGATACAATGTTTTTACATGGTCTAAACCATAAACATATTGGTATTTTAGAGAATCGCGATTTGCATAAGCTTCAAAACGCCCATAATTATCTATTTCTAAAAATTCTGTTCGTCTGAATAATCTGTTATATGGAATATATTTAAACTGATTTTCTTGAAGGAATTTTGCTGCTCCGCCTTGTCCGGCGGTAACAACATTTCTTGGATTCCAAGTAAACTTATAATTCCAAAGGTTATTGTCGCTATCAGGAGCAACTAAACCACCGGTAAAAGATTCAAACAAAATCATTTTTCCACCTCTATTTCTAATGTCATCTATGACCTGCATAGCACTCATATGGTCAATACCTGGGTCGACTCCAATCTCGTTCATCAAAACAAGTCCCTTGTCTTTTGCATCGTTGTCTAATGCTTGCATTTCTTTACTAACATATGATGCGGTAACCATATGCTTGGTATATGTAATACAATCTTTGGCTACTTCAATATGAAACCGAGCTGGTAACATAGATATAACGATGTTCGTCTTTTTAATAGCTTCTATTCTTAGAGTTTCATCAAAAACATCCAAATAGGTTACAGATGCATTTTTATGGTCGCCAACTAGCTTTTTGGTATTCTCAATATTTAAATCACCAATAGTAATATGTAGACGTTCAGATTCAGACTTGTCTAGCAAATACTTTATAAGATAAGATGACGATTTCCCTGCGCCTATGATTAAAATTTTTCGCATGGTGGCTTTATATGACTAATTTTGTTTACTACGAATGTAATAAAATCGGCATAGGATTTAGTAGAATTATTTCAATTTAATTATGAACAAAAAATTATTAGTTACAGGAACTATACTAGGTGTTTTAGCAATTATACTAGGTGCATTTGCAGCACATGGATTAGAAAAACTAGTTGATAAAACGGCTATAGAATCTTTTGAAACAGGGGTGCGTTACCAAATGTATCATGCATTTTTATTCCTAATACTAGGAAGTACATCTTTTGTGTCTGAAAAGATAAAATCAAGATTATATG
>CAZBMY010000162.1:0-5619 GCA_964492855.1 uncultured Flavobacteriaceae bacterium | reverse complement strand
TTAATAACAGCGAGACCTTATGTTGGCAAATTATCCAAATGCCTATCTCCAATTATATTAATTAAAGATGTTAATGCATAATTATGTCCAAAAATTACTATTGTATTTAGAAAATCATCGAGAGAGTTTATAAATTTTAATACCGATTCTCCTCCAAAATCGTATAAATTATTAATTACATTGACCTTATTATCACTCCAATTAAGATTTTCTTGAAATATCTTGCATGTGGAAAACGCACGATTTGCTGGGCTTGAGTATACCGCATCAATAATATATTCTTTTTCATTGAACCGCTTTGATATAATATCTGCATCTCGTTTTCCTCTTCCTTTTAAGGGTCTATCTATATCTGATAAGTTATTTTTCCAGGAAGACTTGGCATGTCTTATAAAAATTAATGTCTTAGTACTCATAATTAAAATTTTAAGACCTTAAGTTATAATAATAAAAAAAGACCACAAACAGTGGTCTTTAAAACTTTGTATTTTGAGTAGACTATCTCTTAATAAATATGTTTGTGAAATACCATTTACCATCTTCGTTTTGTTCGGCAGAAATATCAAAATCAGTAAAATTACCTTCAATATTGCTTTTATGTGATGGACTATTTAACCAAGCATTAACTACCGAGTGTGCAGATGTGTATCCATATGCTACATTTTCTGAAACTACCTGAGCATTTTCATTGGCTTGAAGACTCTGCTTTCTGACATAGAAATTATCGTGAGATACATTATCTACTTCTACCATGTAATCAGTGTGTGTAAATGCAACAGCTTTAACCGTACCATTGTTACTTAATGAGTTGAGACCCATATTAATTCGGTGTGCATTAATTAATTCTAATACTTCTATTTCTAGAGGTTTGGCTTGGGGCGGTGTAGCCAATTCCTCTGTTAGAATTTCGTCCTCATTAAAACTCTCAGAAGAGCATGATGTAAACGTGAGAATAGTACATATTGCCAAAAAAGGCATTAGTGTAGAAACTTTCATAAGTAGGTATTTTATTGTTTGGGACTACTAAATTAGGTTTCAATTTCTCTTACTATGTTAATAAAATGTTAAAATCGATGAAAAACATGCATTTCATCGATTTTTTGTGTTTTTAATCGTTATGTGTAGAGTAAAATATGTATTTCAGCGTTAAATTTATTCTTTTTATCGATTTTTTTAAAAGATGTTATGGTGCTAGTCTGTCAATCTTCCAATCAAAATTAGATTTCATTTTATATCTAATTCTATCATGTAGTCTATTTGGGCGGCCTTGCCAAAACTCTATTTCTACAGGTTTTACAATAAATCCTCCCCAATGTTCTGGTCGTGGTATTTCCTTTTTTTCAAACTTAGTTTCTAAATCGGATAATTTAGTTTCTAACTCTGCTCTATCTTTTATAATTTCACTTTGGTTAGAGGCTATTGCTCCTAATTGACTTCCTCTGGGGCGAGATTCAAAATAATCATCACTTAAGTTATAAGCAATTTTCTCTGCTTTTCCTTTGATTATTATTTGTCGTTCCGCAGATGGCCAAAAAAATGATAAGCAGACATTAGGGTTATGAAGTATAGCCTTCCCTTTCTCACTATTATAATTGGTATAGAAGATAAAACCTTCGCTTGTGTATTTTTTGAGTAGCACTACTCTATTCTTTGGATAACCATCTAAGCCTAAAGTAGAGATTGTCATTGCATTTGTTTCGCCTTGATTAAAATGAGTATCTACCTCTATAAACCAGTCTCTAAAGAGTTCTATTGGGTTCTCTGAAATGTTTTCTATAAGCAATTCTCCTTTTTCGTATGATTTTCTGTAGTTGCCTAAGTCTTTTTCCATGTTAGCTTTCTTTTTTACAAAGTTAGTGCTTTAGAATAACTACTATTTTAAAGAATCTATAAAATTAAAACTCAAAGACTTTACCGTCTTCTGCTAACTGAACATTATCAAAAATAGTTTGTGCTTCTGTCTTAAATAGAGACAAGTCGTCATATCGAGTAGAATAATGACCAAGAATTAATTTACCAACGCTTGACTTCTTTGCAATAGTTGCTGCTTCTTTTGCTGAACTATGCTTTGTTGGTTCACAGAGATTAGCGTGTTTTTCTAAAAATGTAGATTCATGATACAGAACATCTACACCATGTATCAATGAAATTTTAGCCTCATCATAAGCCGTATCACTACAAAAGGCATAACTTTTTGATTTTGAAGGTGCTAGAGTTACTGACTCATTTTTTATGATATCACCTTTATTATTTTCTACATCATAGCCTTGTTTGAGCTTTCTAAAATATGCTACATCGATATCTTCATTCTCTATTGCTGTCATATTTAGTTTTCGCTCTCCTTCTTTCTCTTTAAATAAAAACCCATTAGTATAAATACGATGCTGAAGCGGAATCGTATGTACTTCTACCTTATCATCTTCAAAAATAAGTTCGGACGTTTTTGATGTTAACTCATGAAAATAAAGATTGTAATTTGTCCATGAATCTGATAATTTCATTTGAAGGGTTATAACTTCCTTTAAACCCTTTGGGCCATATATATGAAGGTCAGCTTCACGCTTTAATAGTCTAAATGTGGATATTAAGCCAACAAGACCAAAGTAATGGTCGCCATGCAAATGCGAAATAAAGATATGCTTAATGCGAGAAAACTTAATTTTATTTCTTCTGAGTTGCACTTGTGTACCTTCGCCACAGTCTATTAAAAAGAGATGGTTTCGTATTTCTAGAACTTGAGATGTTGGATTAGTAAAAGTACGAGGTGTGGCACTATAACAGCCGAGTATATTTAGCTTCATATAATCAAAACCCTAAATCGCGTTCAATATCTTCCATTTCAATTATATCGTAAGCTTCTTGCATAGTAGGTACAACACAAATTTCGTCTGGCATCATATCTAAATCTACCTTATCAGAGACTAAGACAAAAGACTTTTTATCGCCACGATGCTTATTACTTATTCTTAAAAACTCAATAACATCCTCTAACGAAATATCATCTAAACTAGATAAATTAACTATGATATGATTACTCTCATATTTGTCATAAACCTGCTCTATATTATTGACTAAAGTCTTTATTGAGGCTTTTTCTTGAGTAATTATTGTAATATTTCCGTCCTTATCAAAAATCATATACTCTATTTAATTTTAGATGCTAAAAGATATATAACAGCCATTCTTACTGCAACACCATTTTCTACCTGATTTAAAATAATAGATTGATCAGAATCCGCAACATCGCTTGTTATCTCTACACCACGGTTTATCGGTCCTGGATGCATTATAGTAATCTGTTTATCTAAGCTATTTAATAACGCTTTATTTACACCATATTGTTGAGCATACTCTCTTGTTGAAGGAAAATAGCTGATATCCATGCGTTCGTTTTGAACACGAAGCATATTTGCTACATCACACCACTCTAAAGCTTTTTTAAGATTAGTCTCTACTTTGACACCTAAATCTCCTATATATTTAGGAAGAAGAGTTTTAGGACCACATACCATAACATTAGCGCCTTGTAATTTTAAGGCGTATATGTTTGATAATGCTACTCGACTATGAAGTATATCTCCAACAATAACTACGTTTTTTCCTTTTACACTTCCTAAAGCCTCTCTTATGGAGTAAGAATCTAATAAAGCTTGAGTAGGGTGCTCATGTGCACCATCTCCTGCATTAATAATACTAGCACCTATATGTTTAGATAAAAAAACACCTGCTCCTGGGCTAGGGTGACGCATAACCACCATATCTACTTTCATAGATAAGATATTATTTACCGTATCTATTAGTGTCTCTCCTTTTTTAACTGAAGATTGACTTGCTGAAAAATTAATAACATCTGCTGAAAGTCTTTTTTCAGCAAGTTCAAAAGATAATTTTGTACGTGTAGAATTCTCAAAGAATAAATTGGCAATGGTAATGTCTCTAAGTGATGGTACTTTCTTAATAGGGCGATTAATTACTTCCTTAAACTGGTCTGCAGTTTCAAAAATAAGTTTGATATCTGCCTCTGTCAGATATTTAATTCCCAGTAAGTGATTAACACTTAATTGACTCATGCTTTTATTTATTTATTAAGTAAACAACATCTTCTCCTTCGTTTTCTGACCAGTTTACAATAACTTTTTCTTTATTTATTACATCTACCTGTCGCCCTCGATAATCGGGTTGAATGGGCAAATGTCGGCTGAATCGCCTATCTATTAATGTTAGTAACTCTATATGATTAGGTCTTCCAAAAGATTGAATTGCCGTCAACGCTGCTCTAATACTTCTACCTGTATAAAGTACATCATCTACAAAAACAACATCTTTATCCTCGACTATAAAATTAATATTAGTCTTATTTGCCTCTAATGGTTTTTCTCCACGACGAAAATCATCTCTAAAAAATGTGATATCTAAATGACCATATTTAAGGTCTTTTATTTTGTAATCGTCTTTGAGAATTTTTGCCAAACGATCCGCTAAAAATTTTCCTCTAGGTTGTAATCCTACAAGTACTGTATTAGAAAAGTCATTGTGATTTTCAATAAGTTGACAAGCCAATCGGTGAAGGATAATATTTACTTCTTTAGAATTAAGTAATACTTTTTGACTCATATAACTTCCAAACGCATTTGGTTGGCAAAGTTAAACTAAATAATTTGAGTATCAAACTGATTATTTATTACAAAAAAAAGCCTCCCAAAAATGAGAGGCTTTTTAATATTATAAAACTGGAGAGAATTACTTCTTACCGTCCATTTTATCTTTAAGCGCTTGTAATGCATCATTAGCATCACCTAAAGTTGGCTTAGCTTCTGCTGCTTGAGCTTCTTGTTTTCTAACAGCTTGCTTTACAATTTTTGCTTCTTCTGCTCTAAATACTGCAGTATGAGATGCTACAACTCTTTTGAATTCTTTATTAAATTCAATGATTTTGAATTCAGCTTCTTCACCTTTCTTTAATTTAGAACCGTCTTCTTTTTCTAAGTGACGTTGTGGTACAAATGCCACTATATCTTCATTAAACTCTATAGTTGCACCTTTGTCAACGATTTCAGAAATCGCTGCTTTGTGTACAGAATCTAAAGCAAATTCAGTTTCGTACTTATCCCAAGGGTTTTCAGTAGTTTGTTTGTGACCTAAAGATAATTTACGTCCTTCTACGTCTAACTCTAATACAACAACATCTAATTTATCTCCTACGTTACAGAATTCACTTGGATGCTTCACTTTCTTAGTCCAAGATAAATCAGAGATGTAAATTAATCCATCAATACCTTCTTCTAATTCTACGAATACACCAAAGTTTGTAAAGTTACGTACGATACCTGAGTGTTTAGAACCTACAGGATACTTCGTTGTAATATCTGTCCATGGGTCTGGCGTTAATTGCTTAATACCAAGTGACATTTTGCGATCTTCTCTATCCAATGTTAAGATAACTGCGTCAATTTCATCTCCTACAGAAACGAAATCTTGTGCAGAACGCAAGTGTGTAGACCATGACATTTCAGAAACGTGTACTAATCCTTCAACACCTTCTTCTACTTCGATAAATGCACCGTAATCAGCGATTACAACAACTTTACCTTTTACTTTATCTCCGACTTTAACCTCTTC
>CAZBMY010000161.1:0-5645 GCA_964492855.1 uncultured Flavobacteriaceae bacterium | reverse complement strand
CTCCTCTACTATATATTACTGGTGGAATTGGAGTCCTTGCTTTTTTAGGCTTTTTAATTGAGTTAGCTTTAATTGTTAAAGCCAGCTTATCAGCTAGAGATGGAAAAGAGTATCACTACCCATTAACTATCAATTTTTTAAAATAATTACTAATACTGAATATAAAGTATCAAAATCATTCATTATCAATTCATCATCAATCAAAAAATGAACAGTTTATTAAAATTTAATATCATAAAAATATGACCCGAGCGCAATCTAAATTATTAATCAAAAAATTAAGTCTAATGCGCGAACTGCATGCGACTTTATTTAAAAATAGAACATCCGCATGAAAATAGAAAACACAAAAGCACAAATGCGTAAGGGTGTTTTAGAATACTGCATCTTGTCTATCCTAAAGGATGAAGACGCCTATGTTGCAGAAATTTTAGGAACATTAAAAGACGCAAAAATGCTTGTTGTAGAAGGAACCATTTATCCGCTATTAACAAGATTAAAAAATGCAGGTCTTCTCAATTATCGCTGGGAAGAATCTACATCTGGACCACCAAGAAAATATTACGGTCTAACGGAAACAGGAAAGCTTTTCCTAAATGAATTAAACACTACTTGGAGTGAACTACAAAACGCAGTAAACCTAGTAACAAGCACAAAAACATCAAAGAAATGAATAAAACAGTCAATATAAATTTAGCAGGGATATTCTTCCATATAGACGAAGACGCATATCTTAAGTTATCGCGCTATCTTGAGGCTATAAAACGTTCATTTACAGACTCTCAAGGTCGTTCAGAAATCATCTCAGACATAGAAGCTCGTATTGCAGAATTGTTTAGTGAGCGCATACAAAATGAAAAGCAAGTTGTAGGTACAAGTCTTGTAGATCAGGTAATCACTATAATGGGTCAACCAGAAGACTATTTGGTTGATGACGAAATTTTTGAAGACGAACCAACATACACCAAACAAAGGCAAACCAAATCTGGACCAAGTAAAAAACTTTATCGTGATACCGACAACTCCTATATAGGTGGTGTTGCATCTGGTTTAAGTCATTATTTTGGTATCGAAGTGCTTTGGATACGTCTAATATGGGTTGTACTTATTTTTGGAGCTGGCACTGGAGTTATTATATATCTACTCTTATGGGTATTAGTTCCTGAAGCTAAAACCACAGCCGAAAAATTAACCATGACAGGTGAGCCTGTAAACATCAGTAACATCGAAAAAAAAATCAAAGACGGGATTGATGTCGTCTCTGAAAAAGTAAAAAATGTAGATTTTAAAAAACACGGAGATACTATAAAGGAAGGCTTTGAAAATGTCGCTGATAATATATCAGAAACTGTAAAAAGCGTAAACTTTGACAAACAAGGAGATCGCCTCAAAAATAAATCTCGTAATTTTTTTGAAACTATTGGAGACATCGTAATGTTCTTTCTGAAGGTCTTTGCTAAGTTCTTTGGGGTTATAATGATAATCACAGGAATAAGTGTTCTATTAACGCTACTTGTCACCTTATTTACATTAGGTTCTGCAGATACATATTTCCCTGGGATGAATTTTATTGAAGCTACTAATGTGGCCAATACACCAATATGGTTAGCTTCATTATTAACCTTCTTTGCTGTAGGTGTCCCGTTTTTCTTCTTGTTCTATTTGGGGTTAAAAATCTTAATAAACAATCTTAAGTCAATAGGAAATCCAGCAAAATTTACATTACTAGGGTTATGGATTATTGCTATTCTAGGGTTAATCGTTACTGGTGTTAGACAAGCTTCAGAGTACGCTTTTGACGGTGAATTTGTATCTAAAAACGAATTAAAGGTTACGTCTAACGATACATTAAAGATTAGTATGACAGGTTTTGATAATTATAATAATTATTACTACAGAAATCATAATAACTTTAGACTAACTGAAGATGAAAATGGGCGTAATATAGTCTCTCAAGACATTAAGCTTATTGTTTATTCAACCACAGATTCCGTTGGTAAAATAACAGTTGTAAAAGAAGCTAGAGGTAGTAGTTACGGTATTGCTAGAAAACGTGCTGAACAAATAAACTACAACTATTCTTTTTCTAATAATGAATTAAAATTAGATGCATATCACACAACAGACATAAAGAATAAGTACAGTGAGCAAGAGGTTAGAGTTATAGTATACCTACCAGAAGGTACTGTTTTATTCAACGATAGAAATACACGCAGATACCAAAGACGATGGTATAATAACTATAACAGCATTATCTCTGATGCTAAAGACGAACATTATTTAAGGGTTATTAGAAACGGGGTAGAATGTTTAGACTGCCCAGTTGAAATCAATACAGATAATGATGAAACTACATCACTAGAAAAGAACCCAGAAAAAGGTATTATTATTGAATCTGGTGATAGCATAAAATTAAAATTAGACTCTGAAGGTATTAAGGGTAATACACCAAATATTGAAGTGAAAATTGACAACGAGTCTGGTGTAGAAATAAAATCAAAAACTAACGATAATTAATACACTTAGTCGTAAATATTACAATTCAGACCAATCAATCAACAGTTCAGATATTTAAAGTTTAACCAACCAATCAATTTTTAAATATTTGAACTGTATAAAAAATCAATCATCCTCTTTAAGACAAAGAGATTATAAAAACGAATAATTATGAGCACATTAGTAAGATTTATCACAGCTAGCATTGTTGCAGTCTTTATGACATCTTGCAACTTCGACATTAATTTTGGTCCTGGTGTTGTTGGGGACGGGAACGTTACAACACAGACAAGGGAGCTAACCGCAGATTTTGATAGAATTAAAGTAAGTCGAGGTATAGACGTTATATTAATTCAAAGTAATACGGAATCCTTAAAAGTAGAAGCTGACCAAAATTTACATAGCGTTATAACCACAGAATTTGATGAAGACAAAAATATGCTTAGAATTTCGGCTAACGAAAACATAAAGTCTTCAAGTTCTAAAAAAGTTATTTTAAGCATCAAAGACCTTTCGAGTATAGCTACAACAAGTGGTTCTAATGTACATTCAGAAACTGGCCTAAGTACAGATAGATTAACCATCTCATCTACAAGCGGTAGTTATGTAAATTTAGATGTTGACACAAACACTCTTAAAATAAATTCTACTAGTGGTGCTGGGGTTAAAATTAGTGGCACAACAGAAAATCTTAATGTTGCATCAACTAGCGGAAGTTATATAAGAGCTAACAACTTAGTTGCACAAACTACAAGCGTTTCTGCAACTAGTGGCGCAAGTATTTCTATAACCACAAAAAAAGAATTAAAAGCAAGTGCTACTAGTGGTGCAAGTATAAAATACCAAGGTAACCCAGAAAAAGTTAATAAAAATAGTGGGGTTTCTGGCAGTATTAGAAAAGCTTAATTCATCAATCAATCCAATCAATATAACTAAATCAACCCTTAGTTAAAAAACCATCTCTTACCGTTTTACGGTTTGGGATGGTTTTTGTATATATTTGTTATACTAACGTCTATATGGTAAGATAAAACGTATACTTACTGTAGATGTTATTTGAAATCAAATATTATGAAATCAATAAAACTTATATATACACTCATATTCGCTCTAGGAATTTTAAATTTTGGATTTGCGCAAGTTAAGGATAAGATTAAAGGGAATAGAGATGTAACTATAAAGCAAACCTATATAGATGACTTTACTGCTTTAGTCATTAAAGATGATTTTGAAGTTAAAATAGCCTTTAATAGCAAGCCTTCAGTAGAGGTTGAAGCTGATGATAATTTACATGAAGTTATAGATATAAATGTAGATGCTGGTGTTCTTAGTATTTCATCAAGTAAAAGAATTTCATCTAAGAAAAAATTAATAATTACGGTAAACTATAGTGAGTCCTTAGGAAATATTGAATTGTATAATGATGTTGAATTACGCTCTTTGACGTCTATGGAATTAGCGAATTTAAATCTCAAAATCCAGAATAACTCTAGAGCGTATTTGAATATAAAATCTAATACGTTCAAATTTAACGGAAGTGACAAAACAAAAAGTAGATTAAACATTACTGCGGATAGCTCCTCATTTGTTATGAGTGACAATAGCAAACTAGATGCTCTCCTTAATGGTATGACGTCTAGCTTTGATTTATATCAAAATACGGATGCGACAATAGAAGGACAGTCAGAAGACACTATTTTAAGATTAGATAACTCTGCGAATTTTATTGGTAAAAATTATAGTGTAAAAAATGCAGAGGTTTTAATTGAATCTATTAGCGATCTTTCGCTTAGTGTTGAAATGCTATTATTACTAAAGGCTTCTGGGAATTCTGAAACGTACATATATGGTGAACCTAAAATAGAGCTACAGTTATTTACAGATACTGCTAAACTTCAAAAGAAAAAGAAATAAAAAAAGCCGAAGATATCTTCGGCTTATATATTTTGTTTGAACGTGTACTAATTATACGTTGGTGTTACCACTTCAAAATCGGCATCTTTAGCTGCTAAATAACGTTCAGCATCTAATGCAGCCATACATCCTGTACCAGCAGCAGTAATAGCCTGTCTATACACATGGTCAGCAGCATCACCACTTACAAAAACACCGTCTACGTTAGTTTTACTTGTACCAGGGACAGCATTAATAATGTAACCTGTTTCGTCTAAATCTAAATAATCTTTAAAGATATCTGTATTCGGCTTGTGACCAATGGCTACAAAGAATCCTGTTGCTGGAATATCATGGACATCTCCTGAAACATTATTTTTCACTCTCACTCCGGTAACTACTTGTCCATCTCCTAATACCTCTTCTGTTTCTGTATTGAAAAGAATCTCAATATTTTCAGTGTTCTTAACACGAGCAGCCATAATCTTAGATGCTCTAAACTCATCTCTACGCACCAACATTGTTACTTTCTTGCATAGTTTTGAAAGGTAATGTGCTTCCTCACATGCAGAATCTCCTGCACCAACAATTACTGTTTCTTGATTTCTATAGAAAAAACCATCGCAAACAGCACATGCTGAAACACCTCCTCCAAGTTGAAGATATTTTTGTTCTGACGGTAATCCTAAATATTTTGCAGAGGCACCTGTGGATATGACAACAGTATCTGCATGGATTTCTTTTTCATCATTAACCCAAACTTTATGTATATCACCAGAAAAGTCAACCTTAGTAATCCAACCGTGACGGATATCTGTACCAAAACGTTCTGCTTGTTTCTGTAATTGTATCATCATTTCTGGCCCAGTAACCCCATCAGGATATCCTGGGAAATTTTCAACATCATTGGTCGTTGTAAGCTGCCCTCCTGGCTGCTCACCTTGATATAAAACTGGTGCCATGTTAGCTCTTGCTGCATATATTGCTGCTGTGTAACCTGCAGGCCCAGAGCCTATAATTAGGCATTTTAATCTTTCTATAGTTTCTGACATTATTGTGTGCTTTTAAGTCAAAACAAAAGTAGTTTTTTTACTCAAAAGCTTACATATAAGTTATTAACAGAAACTATGTATTTATTCATAAATTTTATGACTTCAGAGCCAATAATTATTTTTTATAATGTCATGTCCTAATAAAAAATCTAGTGTAAACTAAATTTAAAGAAGTAACCGAATTTAGATAATATTATTGAATAG
>CAZBMY010000160.1:0-5841 GCA_964492855.1 uncultured Flavobacteriaceae bacterium | reverse complement strand
TTTTATTAACTTTAATCCTATCTAAAACTGTAACTGTTATTTAGGACTAGTCAAGGTTATTTAATTACTAAATTTTATATGAAAGACTTAGTATTAATTGTTCTGGACGAGTATCTAGTCTATCTAGGGATATCAGATTATTGTTGCCTATAAAGGTAGCTTCATTATCACCGAAACCTCTTTCGTATCTCAAATCAATACCTAATCTATTTAAGTTAATACCAATACCAAAGTTTAAACCCACACTAAAATCATTTTCGACACCATCAACCGTTAAGTTATCAAAATCTGTGTCAAGGATATATTGTAATGCCGGCCCTGCGAAAACATTAATTGGTCCTAATACTTTGATACCAACTAATAATGGAACATCTAATTTTTGCATGTCAAAATCACCAGCATTGTAATCACTTTTTACTTTAGTGTAGACCAGTTCAGGTCTAAAATAGAGTTTGTTTCCTAATTTTCCATAAACACCAATATGATAACCTATGTTTTGGTCAGCATTTTGAAAACTATTATTGGCAGATTCAAAATAATCTCCACTTCCACCATAATTTAGACCGGCTTTAATACCAAATCCGCTTCCTGATTGTGCAAATAAACTTGTTGAAAATCCTGCAACTAAAAGTGCAGTAAAAAATAAATTCTTCATAATTATTCGTTTTTGATTTAGATAACTTTAACAAAAACGCTGCCAAACTCAACTTATTTTCTATTTATCACTTTTTTTGTAGCTTCAATTATGGCTTTACTATTAAGTCCGTATTTGTCCATAAGCTGAGCTGGTGTGCCAGATTCACCAAAAGTATCATTAGTCGCAATGAATTCTTGAGGACTTGGATTATTTTTAGCTAAAACTCTAGAGACGCTTTCTCCTAAACCTCCTAGATAGTTATGTTCTTCAGCTGTGACAACACAACCAGTTTTTGAAACAGATTCTAAAATTGCTTTTTCGTCCAAAGGCTTAATCGTGTGTATATTTATAACTTCTGCAGAAATACCTTGAGCGTTCAATTCCTTCGAAGCTTCTAATGCTTCCCAAACTAAGTGTCCAGTTGCAACAATAGTTACATCTGACCCTTCAGTTAACTGAAGAGCTTTTCCAATTTCGAATTTTTGATTTTCAGGAGTGAAATTAGCTACTTTAGGTCGTCCAAATCTTAAATACACAGGACCGTTATGTTCAGCAATAGCCAATGTAGCCGCTTTTGTTTGGTTATAATCACAAGTGTTAATTACAGTCATGCCTGGAAGCATTTTCATTAACCCAATATCTTCAAGAATTTGGTGTGTTGCTCCATCTTCACCTAAAGTTATACCAGCATGCGAGGCACAAATTTTCACATTCTTTCCGGAGTAGGCTACACTTTGTCTTATTTGGTCATAAACACGTCCGGTAGAAAAGTTAGCAAATGTTCCTGTAAACGGAATTTTGCCTCCAATGGTTAATCCAGCAGCAATGCCAATCATATTAGCCTCAGCGATTCCAACTTGGTAAAAACGTTTTGGATGATTGGCTTTAAATTCATCCATTTTTAATGAGCCAATAAGGTCAGCACAAAGTGCTACAACGTTCTCATTGGTTTTTCCTAGTTCTGTAAGTCCAGCTCCAAAACCCGAGCGCGTATCTTTATTTCCTGTGTTTTCGTAAGTTTTCATAATGAAGTCCACCTTAGGTGGTAATTTTTATATTAGTAATCTCCTAAGGTTTCGTTATTTTGTGCTAATGCAATTTCGAGCTGCTCATCATTTGGTGCTTTACCATGCCAAGCGTGTGTATGCATCATAAAATCTACACCATTGCCCATTTCTGTTTTTAATAAAACACAAACGGGTTTTCCGTTACCAGTTTTAGATTTTGCTTCAGCCATTCCTTCGAGGATAGCTTCAATATCATTGCCTTTTTCAATTTCAATAACTATCCAACCAAAGGCTTCAAATTTTTGTTTGATACTACCCATAGGCAAAACATCATCAGTAGCACCGTCGATTTGTTTTCCATTTAAATCTATTGTAGAAATTAGATTATCTACATTTTTTGCCGAAGCATACATTATAGCTTCCCAATTTTGACCTTCTTGTAGTTCGCCATCACCATGAAGACTATATATTAAATGAGAATCGCCATTTAGTTTTTTTGCTTCAGCTGCACCAATGGCAACGGACATACCTTGACCTAGAGACCCTGATGCTATTCTTATACCTTCTAAACCTTCGTGCGTAGTAGGGTGGCCTTGAAGTCTCGAATCGATTAGTCTGAATGTGTTTAACTCATCTACAGAAAAATATCCAGAGCGCGCCAAAACACTATAATAAACAGGTGAAATGTGGCCATTAGAAAGAAAGAATAAATCCTCTCCAATTCCATCCATGTCAAAGTGGTTTTTTCTATTCATTATATCTTGGTATAGTGACACGAAAAATTCCGCACAACCTAATGATCCTCCTGGATGGCCCGAATTGACTTTATGCACCATACGAAGAATATCGCGTCGTACTTGAGTGGTTAAATCTTGTAATTCTTTAATGTTTGACATCTTGATATATCTTGTTTTTTATGATTTCAAAAATAATTGTTTCTAATAGCGCAGCAAAGCAAGATATCTTTCATTTATTAACGATTTGATGGATTTGCTAACAATTTTAAATTTAATTAAGACCTTATGCTAAAGAGTTAATTATATTTGCCCATTCACAAATAATTTTGATGGAATTTAAAAAGATTGCTACTGATACGCAGAGTAAGGCTAGAGCTGGAGAAATAACTACAGATCATGGTAAAATCGAAACGCCGATTTTTATGCCTGTTGGTACTGTGGCAACTGTAAAAGGCGTACATCAGCGTGAATTAAAAAATGATATAAATCCAGATATAATTTTAGGAAACACTTATCATTTATATTTAAGACCACAAACTCAGATTCTAGAACAAGCAGGTGGTTTGCATAAATTTATGAACTGGGATAGAAATATACTAACAGATTCTGGTGGTTATCAGGTCTATTCATTATCAGCAAACCGAAAAATAAAGGAGGAAGGTGTAAAGTTTAAATCACATATTGATGGCAGTATGCATTTATTTACACCAGAAAATGTAATGGAAATTCAGCGTACTATAGGTGCTGATATTATTATGGCATTTGATGAATGTACACCTTATCCTTGTGATTATAATTATGCGAAGCGCTCTATGCATATGACGCATCGATGGCTAGAGCGTTGTCTAACACATCTAAAGAAAACACCATTTAAATATGATTATGCGCAATCATTTTTTCCAATTGTGCAAGGAAGTACCTATAAAGATTTGCGACAACAATCAGCCGAATATATTGCAAATGCAGGAGCAGAAGGAAATGCTATTGGAGGACTATCAGTAGGTGAACCAGCAGAAGAAATGTACGCAATGACAGATGTTGTTTGTGAAATTTTACCAGAAGATAAGCCCAGATATTTAATGGGAGTTGGCACGCCAATAAATATTTTAGAAAATATTGCGTTAGGTGTAGATATGTTTGATTGTGTAATGCCAACACGTAATGCCCGAAACGGTATGTTATTTACCGCTCACGGTACCATTAATATTAAAAACAGAAAATGGGTTGACGATTTTTCGCCAATAGATGATATGGGTATAACTTTTGTAGATACAGAATATAGTAAAGCTTATCTAAAACATTTATTTTCAGTTAATGAATTATTAGGCAAGCAAATTGCAACTATTCATAATTTAGGATTCTACCTCTGGTTGGTAAGAGAAGCTAGAAAACATATTATTGCGGGAGATTTCAGGGTTTGGAAAGATAAAATGGTAAAACAAATGGATAAGCGTTTATAGTTTATGAAAATATTAGACTGGTACATACTTAAGAGATATTTGTTTACTTTTTTGATGATGCTCTTATTATTTATTCCAATAGCTATAATGGTTCATTTAGCTGAGAAAATTGGAAAAATAATAGATAATGATGTGCCTTTTGATGCTGTTGCTGAGTATTTGTTAAACTTTACAATCTACTTTGCTACACTTTTATTTCCTTTGTTTCTGTTCTTATCGGTTATATTTTTCACATCTAAATTGGCTAATAATACTGAGATTGTCGCTTTTTTAAGTTCGGGCGTATCCTTTACAAGATTCTTAAGACCATATATAATAGGTGCTACTATAATAGCCACTATTGCATTAGTTTTAGGAATGTTTCTAGCTCCAAAAGCAAGCCAAGGATTTAATGAATTTAAATACAAGTATTTGTCTAGCCATAGAAAAATTCAAGATACTAAAGATGTTTTTCGGCGAATAACAGATAATGATATTATATATGTAAGCTCGTTTGACCCAAAAGGTAAGCGTGGTCAAAACTTCACATTAGAGCATTTTAAAGATAGTAAGTTAGAGTATAAGGTTTTTGCTAATTCCATTAGATATATTGAAGAAGATTCCGTTTGGCGATTAACAAATTATTATAAACGAAGTTTTGATAGTTTAGGGAACGTTACTGTAGAAGAAAAAAAAAGAATGACTGTAGAATTTAGTTTTGAGGTAGAAGACTTAACACCAGTAAATTATATAGCAGAGACCAAACCCTACATAGAATTAGTAGATTTTATTGAAAAAGAAAAGTTAAGAGGGTCTCCAAACATAGGCCGTTACGAAGTGGTTAAATATAGAAAATGGAGTTTACCAGTTTCTGTATTCATACTTACAATTATTGCTGTAGCAGTATCTTCTATTAAACGTCGTGGTGGTATGGGTATTAACTTGGCAATTGGTATTACAATTGCGATGATTTATGTGTTCTTTGATAAGATTTTTGGAGTTATGGCTGAACAATCAGACTTTTCGCCTTTAGTTGCCGTTTGGTTTCCGAATATAGTTTTTGGTATTTTAGCTGTATATCTTCTTTATAATGCCAAAAGGTAATCTTAAACATTATTTACACTTACATTTTCTGGTTTTTATTGCTGGTTTTACAGCTATACTTGGTGAAATGATTACCATAGGGTCATTTGCTTTAGTCTGGTTTCGTATGTTAATCGCAGGAGTATTAATGTTTCTGTATGTAAAATTCACAACGAAAAGGCTAAAAATCTCCAAGCGCTTAGCAATTCGACTAACTATTGCTGGTGCTATTATAGCTGCACATTGGATAACTTTTTTTGAAGCTATTAATCAATCTAATGTGTCTATAACATTGGCTATGTTTTCTTCAGGTGCATTTTTTGCGTCATTTATTGAGCCTATGATATTTAAACGTAAAGTGCTATGGTACGAAATCGTCTTTGGCATCATCGTTATTTTTGGTGTATTTCTAATCACTCAAGGCGAGTTAAAATATATTAACGGAATATTTCTAGGTTTGGCATCTGCATTATTTTCTACATTATTTGCAGTAATAAATGGTAAGCTTATTCAAAACCACAAGGCCAGTGTGATTTCTTTTTATGAATTTGTTAGCGGAGTTTTCTTTATCTCACTTTGTATTTTGATTTTTTATGACGGATTTAATATAGAATTTTTCACCTTATCAAGTTCAGATTGGTTATTCATATTAATATTAGCATCAATTTGTACAGCTTATGCATTTATAGCGGCGGTAGAAGTCATGAAATATATTTCGCCGTTCACTGTAATTTTAAGTTATAATTTAGAACCTGTTTATGGTATCATTTTAGCATTATATTTCTTTCCTGAAGATGAGAAAATGTCAACACAGTTTTACTACGGTGCCGTTATCGTAATTATGGCTATATTATTAGATGCTATTGTAGAAAATTATAAAAAGGGAAAAATCTCTAAATAGAAGATAACACGCTAAAATTAATAAATGCTTGTTAGTA
>CAZBMY010000159.1:0-5841 GCA_964492855.1 uncultured Flavobacteriaceae bacterium | reverse complement strand
CAGTAATCAGTTGGCAGTTACAATTATTGCTCGCTCAAACTAAAAAATGAATTAATAAAACTTAAAGTGAACGGTACATCAACTTGACACTTAAAACTTTAAACTTAAAATGAAAGTATTAGCAAACGACGGTGTTTCTCAAAGTGGTATTGATGCTTTAGAAGCTGCTGGCTTTGAAGTATTAACAACAACTGTCGCACAAGAACAATTAGAAAACTATATCAATACTAACGATATCACAGTATTATTAGTGAGAAGTGCTACCACAGTGCGTAAAAATATTATAGACAACTGCCCTAGCCTAAAGATTATAGGTCGTGGTGGTGTTGGTATGGACAATATTGATGTGGACTATGCTCGAAGCAAAGGGCTACATGTTATTAATACACCAGCTGCATCATCGCACTCGGTTGCAGAATTGGTTTTTGGTCATTTTTATGGACTAGCACGTTACTTACACAACTCTAATCGTGATATGCCATTAGAAGGTGATACCAATTTTAAGAAACTAAAAAAGTCTTATGCAAAAGGTACTGAGCTAAAAGGAAAAACATTAGGTGTTTTAGGTTTTGGACGTATAGGACAAGCCACTGCAAAAGTAGCTATTGGTGCCGGAATGAAGGTTGTGGCCTTCGACCCATTTATGGAAGCTGCAGATTTAGAATTAGAATTTTTTGATGGACAAAAAGTAAGCTTCAATATTAAAACCGTTTCTAAGGAAGATGTTTTAAAACAAGCCGATTTTTTAACCTTACACGTCCCTGCACAAAAAGACTATGTCATTGACGGGGCCGAATTCAAACAAATGAAAGATGGTGTCATCCTTGCCAATGCTGCACGTGGTGGTGTAATCAATGAATTAGCACTTGTAAAAGCCATTGAAAGTGGTAAGGTTGCAAGAGCTGCATTAGATGTTTTTGAAAACGAACCTCAGCCAGAGATTCAGTTATTAATGAACCCAGCACTATCCTTAACACCTCATACTGGTGCTGCTACAAACGAAGCACAAGATAGAATTGGAACTGAATTGGCTTCACAAATTATTTCTATTTTGAAATAAAATGTGACCTCTCATAATTTTACGAGTCCTAATAGAGTAATTAGGACTTTTTTTTTTACATTAACTCAAATTATAAAACAATATAAAAATGGCAGGTATTTTCGATTTATTAAACAGTGATTTAGGAAAAACAATAATTAGTGGTGTGTCTGGCTCTACTAATACAGAGCAAAGTAAAACTAGTAGTGTACTAACTATGGCACTACCTGTATTAATGAAAGCTATGGAACGTAATGCAGCTACGCCAGAAGGTGCTCAAGGTCTAATGGGAGCTTTAGAGAGCAAGCACGATGGTAGTATTTTAGATAATCTTAGTGGTCTTTTTGGCGGTGGTGTTGATAATAATGTAAAAACAGATGGCGCAAAAATATTAGGACATGTTTTAGGTCAAAAGCAGCAAGGCGTGCAACAAGTTATAGGACAAAAAGCCGGTATTGATGCTGGTTCAGTTGGTGAAATCTTAAAAGTAGCTGCACCTATCTTAATGGGTGTTTTAGGAAAACAAAAAAAGCAAAACAATGTAAGTTCGCAGAGTGATCTTAGTGGCTTATTAGGTGGATTCTTAGGTGGCGCTAGCAATACTGGAGCTGTTACTAAAGAACAAAGTTTTTTAGAACAAATGTTAGACGCAGATGGCGATGGTAGTGTTGTAGATGATGTTGCTGGTATGATATTAGGTGGTGGAAAGAAAAAAAGTGGTCTTGGTGGATTATTAGGTGGTTTGTTTGGGAAATAGATTGCACAACCTTGTTACTTTATAAAAGCAGCTTTAGAGCTGCTTTTTTTATTGTCTCACTCAAAAGTATGCTTTACGTCTTCTATTCAACTATTAACTCATTTTAGTTTTAAATATTAGTACAGAGTTTATTTATTTGAAGTGTTAAATACAAATCAATACCAGTACATAACACCAAATATTTAATAACTTTATATCATGAAAAGAATTATTCCACTACTCCTAATCCTAGTAATTATTTCAAGCTGCAAAACTGTAGATAGTCCAAAACCTGTAAGTAACGAACGTGAAGAAAGTTTAGTAGCTAATGACACCGTAGTGATTAATAGTGATGAAAATTCTTATGAAATCATAATCATAGACCCAGGTTTTAATGCTTGGTTACTTGGCAGAGCCAGACCAAGACACTATTACTCTCAAGGCTTTATGGAAACTCGTAATCAAATATATGTAACCAATTGGAATACTAGAGTTAGCCAACCCCAGCAGTTTGACCCCAATCTATACGAACTCCGAATAGACTACAATAGTAGAGAAGATTATGGTTACGAAATCAATTATAAACTTTATAACTATTTCATATACTTTCAATTAAAGTATAATCAACGCTTAGGTCCTTTTGTACCCAGAATTTAATGTAAATTTGCAGCGTTAATACGCTATGGAAAAATTTAAAAAACGTTGGGAGATTACCCAGAATTGGCAATTATTGTTTCCTGTTTTGGGTTTACTTGTTTTAGGATATTCGTCTTATAAAATTTCGAATGCAGTAGTGGGCAGCTTTGGAATCATAGCAACTATTTTTGTTGCTTTAGTTCTATGTTTTGTGTTACTGAAATTCACACTATTCCTTTTTAAAACATTAGAAACCAAATGGATTTTGGATGCTAAGTGGGAAATGATTCGGGTATTTATCGTATTTGCCATTACAGGTAGTTCCTCTATGTTTGTAGGAAGACCTATTATTAAACTCCTTGGAATTACTAAAGAAAACTTAAACCCTGTCCTCTATTGGGTTTTATTTATTATCATTGGGCTAATTTTTTACCAAATACTTTTAGTGTTTTTCGGCTGGTTATTTGGTCAATTTCAGTTTTTTTGGAACTTTGAAAAGAAAATGCTGAGACGTTTTGGATTAGGAAAATTTATAGATTGAAAATAGATACCACACATAACATCTTTAAAATTATAGCAATTATACTTGTATTTGCTATTGTTACACCCGCTTTGGTTAAATTTTCGCATGGCTTTCAAAATCACGAACACGAAGTCTGTTATGGTGAATTTTCTTCTCACTTACATAAGGTAGATATTGATTGTGATTTCTATAAATTCAAATTAAATAACCAATATGTGCATATCATAAAACCAATACAGGTTATAAAGATTGAGCATATTACACCTAATATTACATCGCAATATGACTTTATTAGCGATTATCAGAAACTTCAAGTCTCACTTCGAGGACCACCGATTTCAGTATAATTAAACTGGAAATTCATTCTTTTTAAAATAGACTACTATACGTAGCCACTATTTATACTACTATAATTATTATAATGAAGCACTTTTTTGTATTGCTTGCTTTTATGGCATGTTTTTACAGTTCTTCACAAAACTGTAAACATATTTTTCTTGGAGAACTTATAGATTTTCATGATAAAACACCAATTGTTGGTGCAACTATCTATATGAAGAACTTGGATAAGTATGTATCTTCTGATATAGAAGGCAAATTTAGAATAGAAAACCTATGTAATGGTAAATTAACGCTTGTAATTACACATGTAGCTTGCGAAGCAAAAACACAGACATTTACTATTAAAGGAGATCTGTTTAAAACCATTTCGCTAGAGCACCATATTGAAGAACTTGGTGAGGTTTCTATAAATACAAAAGCTCAGAAGAAGTCTACAGTAACAGCGCAAGAAAGTATAATCGACGCCTCAACATTAAAAAAGTACAGTAGCTTAAGTCTAGGCGATGCATTAAAGGAAGTCCCTGGAGTTTCCTCTATAAATACAGGAAATAGCATTGTAAAACCTGTTATAAACGGACTTCATAGTAGTAGAATTTTGATATTAAACAACGGTGTTCGACAGCAAGACCAAGAATGGGGTATTGAACATGCACCTAATGTAGATATCAATAATGCTAATCAGATTTCGGTTATAAAAGGTTCAGGAGCTTTAGCTTATGGTGGTGATGCTGTGGGTGGCGTTGTAGTTATAAAGCCTGGTCGTATTATTAATAAAGATACCCTTTTTGGACGCACTATTATTGGAGGACAAACCAATGGTAGAGGTTACAATGTAACCACTTTATTGAATAAGAGCTTTAGTTCAGGATGGTTCGCAAATATTAATGGTACATTAAAACGAAATGGTGATTTTGAAGCACCAGATTATAACCTTACAAATACTGGGCTCAAATCGAAAAGTTTTTCATTTCAAACTGGGAAGAGAACATTTGAATCTGGTTTTGAACTGTACTATAGTTATTTGGATAATGAAATTGGTATTCTGGGTGCTTCAAACATAGGTAGTGTTTTTGATTTATCTCAGGCTATAAACTCTGGTCAACCTGTTTTGATTGAAGATTTTAGCTATGATATTAATGCACCTAAGCAAGAGATAACACACCATTTAGCAAAGGCAAGTTATTACAGACGTTTTCAGAATTTTGGTAAAGTAACTTTACAATATGACTATCAGAACAACCAACGTTTTGAATTTGATGTTAGAATTGGAGATAGACGATTTATACCTGCTATCGATTTAAAACTGCAGACACATACGGTATTAGCAGATGTAAATTTGGATACCAATTTAGACCGAAAAATCAATTTTGGTCTTATGGGACGCTATCAAGATAATTTTGCAAACCCAGATACTGGAGTAAGACGCTTAATCCCTGATTATAATAAATATGATTTTGGAGCCTATACAACTATAGAATGGCAAGCAAATGATAATCTAGTTTTGGATGCTGGTATACGTTACGATTTTAATAGAATAGATGCAAAGAAGTTTTATTTAAGGTCTCGATGGGAAGAACGAGGCTACGATGCAGATTTTGCAGATATTATTATTGAAGAATTACCAACGCAGTTTTTGACAAATCCTATTTTTGATTATCATAATATATCTGCTTCTGCTGGTCTTAAATATGATGTCAATGAGCGTAATCAAATCATATTTAATTATAGCTTAGCGAGCAGACCACCTAATGTATCTGAACTATTTAGCGATGGCTTACACCACTCTGCCGCAAGGTTTGAGTTAGGTGACCTAAGGTTTAATCAAGAAGTAGCTAACAGAGTATCTGCGTCTTATAATTACAAAACATCAAAATTTAATCTCTTAACTGAAGTGTTTTACAACAGAATTGCAGATTATATTTATTTAAGACCTTTTGATTTTATAAGTACAATTAGAGGTCCTTTTCCGTTATGGGGATACCAACAAACCGATGCTGAATTATTTGGGGTAGATCTACTAGCAACTTATGATATTACTGATAAGTTTCAATGGCAGAATAAGTCGTCTTTTATAAAAGGAAATGACCTAGATACCGATTTACCACTTATTGATATACCTTCATTTAATACAATAAATCAAATTAGATATACCAATGAATCATGGTACAATTTTTCAGCTAGTTTAAAGTCTGAATGGGTGTTTGAACAGAATGAATTTCCAGATTTTAATTTCGAAGTACAAGACCTCATTAACAATGAGACAATTCTTATCGACATTAGTACACCACCTCCAGCATACCATTTACTTCATTTTTACAGTGAAGCAACTTTTGATTTAAGCTCAAGTACAAACATTAATATAGCTTTTGGAATCAACAATATATTTAATACATCCTACAGAAATTATTTAAATCGCTTACGCTTTTTTGCTGATGATTTAGGACGTAACATCACATTACAATTACAACTTAATTATTAAACAAAATGAACACTAATAAATTAAACTCAAAAACAATAAAACTTAATTACTTAAACTTAAATGCTATGAAAACAACTAAATTATTT
>CAZBMY010000158.1:0-5886 GCA_964492855.1 uncultured Flavobacteriaceae bacterium | reverse complement strand
GCCATAGTAGGATAGTCATTTGACCCATAGGCAAAAAGATAATCTTCTAATACTTCATTATAATCTGTACCAACGGTAACAAATATCTGACGCGTTGTTGTAATTAACCCAATTGCTCCTCCTTTTGTATTCCAGTAGGTAAACTCACCTGCTGTTTGTAAATCTGGGTTATCATACTTTGTGTATTCGCAAGTAACTGTAATAAAACAATTAAATCTACAGTTATTATTAATCTCTTGAGAATCATTTATATCAAAAATCCGTTCGTCTGCGAGACCCAACTCTCCTCCATGACCAAAATAGTTGACCACCAAAACACCAACGTCTATTGCATTTCTAAAAGCATCATTAACTTCAGGATACCTATCACCGCCAGAAGACGACTGTTGCTGAAAGGCGTCTGAATGTATTTTAATAGAATTAAAAAATGGTTTTTCCGCACGCACATCAGTAGCGACATCATCTGTTGTTTGCTGTAAAACACGTTCAATAGGTTGGTCAACATCATCTGATACTAATAGAATGTTATTTCTCCAACTACCGAATGACTCTTGCGAATAATAGGCTTCAATTTTATCTACAACTTCTTTTGCACGTTGCGGACTATCTACCAACATACGACCAACAGCTATATCTAAACGATTTGAGGTTGTCAAAGTTCCTTCATTATCATCCATTACACCGTAAAAATCATCAGATATCAATGAACTTGTAACGCTAAAGCTATTTAGTGAAAACCAAGACGGCACAAAATTAGTATTGTTTCTAAGCCTATCTTTATAGTCATAAGAAGCATCTCCAAAAAGACCAACGTATTTTACTCGTCTATCTGGAGTACTTGAATTATTATATACGTAACGAATAAAATTTCGTATCGCCGCTATATCTTGGTTACCAGAACTAAACTCATTATAAATTTCTTGAAGCGTAACGACCTTGACATTAAGATTATTTTGAAATCTATTAATCTCTGCTAAACGTTGTGCTTGACTAAGAAACAACTGAGGTGTAATAAGTAAATAATCTATGTCACTAAATTGACCTTGATTGTCTAAAAATATGGTTCCTTTTAAATTTTGATTTGCTACCTGACTATTAGATTCGCGCTTTGGTTCTAAAGCATCCGAGGATGAAAATGCAATGTACTTTCTCAACTGACCTGCATTAGCTTTAAAACTAAACTCTGAATCTTGGTTCTCATTATCTACAGATTGAATATTAAACTTATCTGTCACATCCCAAATTCGCATTACGTTTGACGCGTTTGATAAGTCATACTGAACTACCCCAGCTGTTGAAGCTACAAGGTCATTCTCAAAAAAGAGTTGTTCATTGGTATAAGTCAGCGCACGAGTAGATTGAATATTGATATAATCTAAATATCCTGAAGCAATTGGATTTCCGCCATTATCATATTCTAATTGTATCTGCAATTCGTCTCCTGTCACATCAATATCTCTATTAAAAAAGGCACCTGTACCAAATATAAAAGCATCTGGGTTAATCGGTGTTAAATTCACACTATTAGCAGTACCACCATTAATAAATACTGACATTGAAGATGGTAACTCGGATACAGACCCAAATGCCATTCTAACATTCACAGGAACTGATGTGTCTACATTGGGCATTTCAAAAGTATAGCTGCGCTCTGTTTCCACATCAAATTTATCGCCAAACCATCGACGTCCTAATTTTACTAAATTAAAATCGTCTACTTCATAAAAATCATAATGCTGAAATTTATCTATTATAAGATTTGGCGGCGCTTCAGGTTGATTCATTGTTAAAACACGCTTACCATCGCCACCACTTATATTGATATAGTAATACGCTTTATCTGAATATAGATTAAGGTTTGTATTCTGTTCTGGATTAAAACCCTGAGGACCTTTTGCATAAAACAATATAAAATCTTGATTATCAAAACGTCCATCTTCTTCCCCAACAACTTGAATGGCATTCTCAGTCAAATCAATAGGCACATCTACCGAATTTAAATAAGGTAACATGTCTCCACCATTTCCATAAATTTTAATTGACCTCGGATTTATAGAATTGACGTTAATTCCTAATTGACTCAAAAAACTAGATGATAACCTATGTACGCCTGTAGTATCGACATAAAATCGGTACCAATCTCCAGAATCTAAAACAGAATTGGATAGTGTTAAAAACCGAGATGATGTTGACGAACGAGATGATGTAGCTAAGGCATAATTTACTGTAAAGCTTACAACTCTTTTATATCTATTTCCATCTTTTACAATGGGGTTTAATTCAAAAAAAACAGAACGTTTATCTCGTGCAGAAATATTTTTCAATTGAAAACTTAGCTCTGAAGAAATTTTAGAAACGTCTAAATCCTTTAAATCCGCTATTGAAATATTGTCATAAGCAACATTCGCCAATGTAACTGAAGCTTCATTAATTAAGGATGAAGCTTTCCATTCAGCAAAATAAACTAAACCATTGTCTTCACTGTAACTAAAGTGATTGGCATCAAATGACGGTACACTGATTTTAGAAAAAGCTGTTTCTAGAGTTCTATGTCCATTCCAATTAATAGCAAACTGTTTTTGCTGAGAGAATGAAAGAAAACACAAAAAAATGAAGAATAAAGTAAAGTTATTTTTCATGGTTAGTTAACGCACAAGTTTATACCTTAGTATAGGTGCACAATTTTTATTTCAAAAGTACAACAATAATTTATTTTAAGGCTCGTTATTGATAAGCGAAATAAAGGCTTAAAACAACAAAATATCCGTTGTAATAACAAAAAAACAGGATGAAATGCATATTTTTTTGCACTTTATCGGTGAAAAATGTTGTTTGTTACTCTTTAATTGCTATATTGCACGTCAAATAAACAGAACTTACTTAATAGATAGTTATGAGAAACGTTATGAATTTTAGATTATTAGCAGTCACAGCCCTAATACTCACTGCTTTTAGTTGTAAGCGTTCATCCAGCTCCAGTAGTAATGTAGATAGCGCCACAGGTTGGGCTATAAACAGTAGAGAAGGTGGCTTTCAATACAACACCAGTTTTGAAGAACAAGAAACACCTCCAGGTACAGTATTTGTAGAAGGTGGAACTTTTACCATGGGAAAAGTACAAGATGACCCAATGCATGATTGGAATAACAGTCCGTCACAGCAACACGTTCAATCTTTTTATATGGATGAAGCAGAGGTAACAAACATTAATTACCTTATGTATTTAGATTACTTAAAGAGTGTATATCCTCCAAGTGATCCCGAATATGCTAACATATATACTGGTGCCCTACCAGATACTTTAGTATGGAGAAACCGATTAGGCTACAACGAAATGATGACAGAAAATTATCTACGCCACCCTGCGTACAGAAACTATCCTGTAGTAGGTGTAAGTTGGATACAAGCTGTTGAATATGCCAATTGGAGAACAGATAGAGTAGCAGAAATGTCTCTACAAGAAGCCGGTTATCTCGAAAGAGATTCGCAATATAAAGCTGAAGCTGAAAGTACATTTAGCACAGATACATACATTAATGCACCTACTAAAACATATGGCGGTAATGATTCTATCATTAATCCTGTACGTTCTAGAAATCGTGTACAAGTCAATGCTTTAGGTGATACTATTAACCGCTATGCAAAGCGAGAATCTGGTGTTATACCAGTAAAATATAGGCTGCCTACAGAAGCTGAATGGGAATATGCTGCTTTAGGTATGACCGAATTAAGAAGTTATAACATATATAGAGGTCGTAAAAAATACCCATGGGATGGGCAATACACACGCTCTGGAAAACGAGCTGGCCGTGGTGACCAATTAGCAAACTTCAAACAAAGTGATGGTGATTATGGTGGTATTGCAGGATGGTCTGATGATGGTGCCGATATTACACAGGAAGTAAAATTTTATGAGCCAAACGACCATGGATTATATGACATGGCAGGAAATGTTTCTGAATGGGTTGCTGATGTTTACAGACCAATTGTAGATGATGAGTTTAATGACTTTAACTACTTTAGAGGTAACACCTATTATAAAAATGCAATCAATGATGACGGTACTGTAAAAATTGTTCAAGAAACAGTTTATGATACTTTAAGTAACGGAAAAATTGTAGCCCGAAGCCTTAAAGGTGAAATCAAAAAAGTAGAGGTTGACGAAAATGAAACATATCTAAGAACTAACTTTGATAGAAGTGACAACAGAAACTTTAGAGACGGTGATCAAAAATCTTCACGATACTACAGAGATGATTTTGATGAAGACAGCAACGATACTCGAAAAATGTACAATTCTCCAAAACACAAAATCGAGAAAGATTCTGCAAGTGGAGAAATGATTAAAGAATTTGATAAATCAGCTAGAAGAACATCATTAATCAATGATGAAGCGAGAGTTATCAAAGGAGGATCATGGAAAGACCGTGTATACTGGATAGACCCAGCTCAACGACGATTCTTCCCACAAGATATGGCTACAGACTACATAGGATTTAGATGTGCAGTATCTAGAGTAGGTTCTAAGTCAAAATCAAACAAAAAGAAACGTAACTAATTTTTAGTTCACAATTATAAATTAAAGTCCTAGCATTTGTTAGGACTTTTTTATTTTTATAGTATGAATATTGAAGACCTATACCAATTATATCTAAAACACAAATCTATTTGCACAGATACCAGAAAAATCAAGCAAGGAGATATCTATTTTGCTCTAAAAGGCGAGAATTTTGATGGTAATAAATTCGCAAAAAAAGCTTTAGAAGTCGGAGCGAGTTATTGCATAATTGATGATGCCACTATTTCAGGTGAGTCTGAAAAATTTATTTTAGTAGATGATGTATTAACAACACTTCAAGTATTGGCAAATTATCACAGAAAACAACTTAAGTATCCAATAATAGGTCTTACTGGGAGTAATGGCAAAACAACAACAAAAGAACTAATCCTTGCCGTATTATCTTCTACTTATAATGTAAAAGCAACAAAAGGAAATCTTAATAACCATATTGGTGTTCCATTAACACTTTTAAGTTTTACAGAAGACTTAGAATTCGGGATTGTTGAAATGGGTGCTAATCATCAAAAAGAGATTGAGTTTTTATCAAATATTGCCGAACCAGATTATGGATTAATTACCAATTTTGGGAAAGCACATCTCGAAGGGTTTGGTGGTGTTGAAGGTGTGATTAAAGGAAAGTCTGAACTTTATAATTACCTAAGAAATAACGCTAAAACAGCGTTCATAAACACAAACGACCTAAAGCAAATTGAGCAAATAGGAAACTATACAAAGTTATCTTCTTTTGGAAGTTCTAATGATAACGATTGTATTATAACATTTAGAGATGCTAATCCATTTGTGAACCTTACCTATGATAACACTACAATCATGAGTAAGCTTATTGGAGATTATAATTTTGGAAATATCGCTGTAGCAATTGCAATAGGAACATATTTTAATGTGACTACAACAAAGATAAAAGAAACTATTGAAGCTTACGAACCAGATAATAACAGATCAGAGATTATTGAATCTAAAACCAACAAAATTATTCTAGATGCCTATAACGCAAACCCTACGAGTATGCTCGCCGCATTAGAGAATTTTAAAAATTTAGATGCTGAAAACAAATATCTATTTCTAGGTGATATGTTTGAACTTGGCGAAGAAGCCGAAAAAGAGCATCAAGCTATTATTGACTTCGTAGAACATCATTTTGATAAAAACATATATGTGATTGGTGAAAATTTTTATAAAACTCAAATCAAATTAACAACTAAAAAGTTCTCTTCTTTTCAAGATTTAAAAACAGAACTTAAAGGTATACCAATTATTAACGCAACACTTTTAATTAAAGGATCTAGAGGTATGGCGTTAGAACG
>CAZBMY010000157.1:3326-5894 GCA_964492855.1 uncultured Flavobacteriaceae bacterium | reverse complement strand
TCGTTTGGCTACGTAGTAATTAAATTGCTTACATATTTCCATTTGCGTTTCACAATCTGCAACGGAATGACGTAAGGCTTGAAATTTATCTATAGTTCTACCAAAGGCGGTACGTTCTGACATGTATTGTTTTGCATATTCTAAAGCGTATTCTGCTCTAGCATGTGCATTAACTCCCATAATTAGACGTTCTAAAGCAAAATGTTGCATAATGTAAGGAAACCCTTGGTTTTCCTCTCCCATTAAGTTTTCTACTGGGATTGTTACATTATCAAATGCTATTTCACCAGTATCAGATGCTCTCCAGCCCAGCTTATCTAATTTTGTAGCAGAAATCCCTGGCGTATCTCTATCTATAACAAAAATACTTATGCCTTTGTTTCCTAACTCGGGATTAGTTTTAGCGGCTACCACTAAATAATCACTATAAACACCGTTGGTTATAAACGTTTTTGAACCATTAATAACGTAAGAGTCTCCTTTTTTAACTGCCGTTGTACGCATCCCTGCGACATCACTTCCTCCAAAAGGTTCAGTGATACACAAGCAACCTATTGCATCTCCTAAAGCACTTGGTGTTAGGTATTTTTCTTTTTGCTCGTGGTTACCTTCTTTATTAAGATGCGTCATGGCTAGATATGCGTGTGCCCACATCGCTGCAGCAAATCCACCAGAGTTAATACGCTGCATTTCTTCTAAAAAAATAAGGGTATAGAACAAATCTAAATCTAAACCACCATAGGCTTCAGGTGTAGCTAGACCAAAGTAACCCATATCACCAAATTTTTTCCAAATAAAGCGCTCTATATGACCTGTTTCTTCCCATTTATCTAAATGAGGAACAACTTCTTTTTGTAAAAATTCTCGTAAACTTTCACGAAATAAATCGTGTTCTTCAGTGAAGTATAACTTTGACATATTAGCAATTTTATTTGAGTTGCAAATATAGCCTAATAATCTCTATTTTATTAATCGGAAAATGTTCAACTTTTGTTAAATCATCAATTGATGTGAAACCGTCCCGAAGTGTGCGTTCTTCAATTATATTATTTGCAATTTCATAATCAATATGAGGAATAGTGACCAACTGGTCTCTGCTTACTATATTAAGATTAAGCTTAGTAATTATTCGAGGTGTTTTTACTGTAAATTGCTCCTTAATCCGCTCTATAACTTCGGGGCTTAATCCCCAAACCTCTGTTAGTTCTGCTTCAGAAACAAATCCATTATACTTTTCTCTATATCTGATAATACCTTCTGACAATTTCTCTCCAACACCATATACTTTTTGGAGTTGTAACCGCGTAGCTAAATTTAAATCAATCTTTTGGTCAAAAGTTTTCGGCGAATTTGATTTTGAAAACGTATTTGTATACGATTTTGGTTTTGGGTTAGTTACCCAATCTGGAAATTTAAAATAAGGAGATATCTTTATAAGTAACGAATCTGAAACTTGAGTCACGTCTTGAAATTGCTTTGCAGAGTTCACCCACTTATTCTGTTTTCTAAATTGATGAAGCTTATCAATCTCTTCATTAGACATACCTAAAGTATAACCTTTGTAGTCTGTTATAAAATTTGGATTAAATGGATAAATTTCTGGAGCAGCTTTTTGAAGAGCAGCTTTTTTTAAAGAATCTATTTCGCTTCTATATGTTTCTAATGCTTCTTCTGAAGGCATATCTATTTCATTTGAAGAAAAATCTACAAATAGATATATGTATTGTGCTATTGCTATAAGAACTATCAATAAAAAAATCCCACTTCGGTTTTGCTTAGAAAACTTAAAGTGGGATTTCATAATAACTTTTATATAATCTATTATTTATTTGCTTTTATAGCATCTAAATATCTAGTTAATTGCTTTTTTACTATCGGGAATAAGAAGAATAAGCCTACCATATTAGGGAATATCATCGCAAAAATCATTGCATCTGAGAATTTCCAAATAGACCCCATACTTGCAGCTGCTCCAATAACGACGAATAGTAAAAATAAGATTTTATATACCATGTCTGCTGTCTTTCCTCTACCGAATAAAAACTTCCATGACTGAAGGCCATAATAAGACCATGATATCATGGTAGATACCGCAAATAACACTACTGCTACAGTTAAAAATATATTAGAATACGGGATGTATTCTGCAAATGCTTTAGAGGTTATGCCTGCTCCTTCATATCCTACACCATCAATAAATACAACACCAGAACCATCACCACCATATTCGAAGAAACCTCCAAAGTTAAAAATTACAATTACTAAGGCTGTCATTGTACAAATAAGAACTGTATCAATAAATGGCTCTAGTAATGCAACCAAACCTTCAGAAGCAGAATATTTTGTTTTAACTGCTGAATGTGCAATAGATGCAGAACCTGCTCCTGCTTCATTTGAAAAAGCAGCTCTTTGAAACCCTACTAATAAAACACCAATTAATCCACCAACACCAAAAGCTGTTGGATTAAAAGCTTCTCTTACAATAAGTCCTATAGCATCATCAATTAAACTAAAGTTACTTAATATAATATACAGACAAGCTGCTACATACATTACTGCCATAAACGG
>CAZBMY010000157.1:0-3226 GCA_964492855.1 uncultured Flavobacteriaceae bacterium | reverse complement strand
AGTAATCCACAAATAATCATCCAAAACGTAGCTCCAGGACCACCCAAAGCAATTGCCAATGCAACACCAGCAATATTACCATTACCAACAGTACCTGAAACTGCTGTAGCTAGCGCTTGAAAATGACTCACTTCGCCTTCCTCACTTTCGTCTCTAATAGTCTCTATAGAATCTCCACCAGGAGTGGAATCACCATAGGCCTCTTCTACGGTAGGGTGATCGATATCATCATACTTACCTCTTACTACATTAATGGCCTTACCAAAAAAGCGAATATTAGGGAATTTAAAATAAAGTGTGAAAAATAATGCACTACCAACTAACAAAACTAAAACAAAAGGAATTTCCATTGTTTCGGATTTGTATATAGGAAAGAAAATCGCATCAAAAAACCCATCAGCAACAGGCTGAAATGCTTCATCGATTCGTTGATCTAAACCTTTTTCTTCTGCTTCTTGAGCAAAATTTAATAAGGGTAATAAAAGTGCAAAAATAGATAGAAGAGATTTCTTCATAAGTAAAGTATTAGTTAGTTTTTTTTAAGTAGGCGACAAGATGCTAAAAAAAAATGATTTTTTAAAGCTTAGAGCGTTAAAAAGGGCATAACATTTATGCAATATTATATTCTGAATTGAGCTTTTCTATTTGCTCAGGTCTACCTAAGACTATAATCTTAGAGCCTATAACAAGCTTTATATCTGCTTCTGGGTTAACAATATAACCACCTTCAGGCCCTTTAAAGCCAATAACTGTACAACCAGTCTTTTTGCGCAAATCTAAATCTCTAATTGTACATTCTTTTTTTGCATCGTAAAGTTGCTCTACAGAAATCTCTTCGATATTAATATTTTTATTACCTACTATAGAGAGGTTATCTACAAACTCAATTAAATCGGGTACAACCACAAGAGATGCCATATGATCCCCACCTATTCTATCGGGTAATATAACATTATTTGCACCTGCTAATTTTAATTTCTTATAAGATGTTTCTAAAGAAGCACGACTAATAATCTTGAGTTTTCCATTAATCTGTCTTGCTGAAAGCACAACGAATAAATTATCAGCATCGTCTGGCAATGCAGATATTAAAGTACTTGCCTTATCAACTCCAGCTTTGAGCAAAACCTCATCTTCATTAGCATTACCATGAACAAATGATATGCCATCATCAGAAAATTTATCTATAAGCGCCTTATCTTGCTCAATGATTACAAAAGGCTTATTGTAAGCCTCAAGTTTTTTAGCGGCTTGTTTTCCATTTCGCCCAAAACCACATATAATGATGTGATTATTTAGATTATCGATAGTCTTCTGCATTTTTCGTTGTTTTAAGTCTTCAATATTATTTTTACTCAAAATGTATTCAGTGATAATTGAAATTGCATAACCTACTATAAGTACACTTGCAAGAATTAAAAAAATTGTAAAAATTTTCGATTGAGTATCTAGCGGATTAACCTCAGCAAAACCTACTGTGGTTATGGTTATTACTGTCATATAAACAGCATTAATCCATGAGTAACCGGAAATAAACTTATAGCCAAAAACACCAATACACATAAGACCTATTAGCATTGCCAATGCAACGTAAATTTTAGACCTAAATAATTTTAATATTGGACTTACCATAGACTACAAATCAAAAACAGAACTTCGTTTTGTGTAAACAATATCTTTTATACGCATCCAAAACGCCAAAAATAAATATAATGCAAAGCCAAAGCCAACCGTTACAAAAGTGAGATACATAAATGTAGTACGAACAATCTTTGCACGAATCCCCATACGGTCTGCTATACGTTGACAAACATAATATCCGCGCTTTTGAAAATAATGCAATAATTTGTAAAACAATTTCATATTGCAAGTTATTTATTTTTTACCACTAATGCATTACCAATTGCACATTGCAAACATTTATTTTTATCACAATATTCAGTCTTAAGTTGAATTAAACTTTGAGAGGTCATTGCTGAAGTATCAAAGTCTTTTAAGGTTAAGAATTTATCTACGATACTATTCTTTTCAATTTTTAATTGACTTACTAATTTTATAAGAGCATCTTCTTCAGGCTTTCCTAGTGATTTTGCATGGCTAAATGTAATAGGTAAGATGGTATTTATAAGAAGTAAATCTATAAAGGATGGTGTTAATTTCTTTTTTCTTGATTTTGATTCTTTTAAAAATGTATAGTGAGATGACCAAAATTCTGAAGCTTCAACTTCAAATAACTTGTAGAACCCATCTATAGTCTGCACATCGATTAATTTTGAAAACAAATTTTGCTCTTTGTGAAATAGCATTGCCAATTGCGACAAACGAATGGTTGGAAAATTAGGTGGACGAAGCCTAAAAAACTGAATAGGCAAAACACCCTGATTATTAAGTTGAAATTTCTGTTTTAAAAACGTATAACGCTTCTGCAAATCCTGGGCATAGGCATCTTCAACATTTTCTTCAAGTAACCCAGCTTGCCCAAAAAGTAAGGCTTCTAAATCTAAAACATTGTGACGTACTTTTCTAATAATCGAAAAATCTATGGCATTAGCCAAACTCTTAAATGCTTCGCCATTAACTTTGAGTCCAAAATTTTTACACAACATCTTAAAAAGTACTGCTTCCCAATCGTTTTTAGAACCCTTAAGTTGTTTGTGAATCTCATTAGATTTTCGCTCTAGACGTTCTATATACAAACGTTCTAGCCAATTATTAAGACTAAAATCGTCTACAGAACCAAAATCTGTTTCACAGTTTATCCAACGCTTAGATTGCATAAGTTTGGTATAATTCTGAAGCAATTTTGTATCCACATAAGATTTTAATTCTAAGGTAGGTATTACTGAATTATCTTTTCTAAAAATATCTGTATCATGCTCCCAAACCACATGAAGAATAACATTATCGTAAGCACTATCCGTTTCGTGTCCGTGTAAATACCAATCTGAAGACTTAATATGAATTTCTATATTTCCTGCCCATTTTTGAGTATCAATTTCGATTAATGCATTAAAGAAATCAGGACCAGAATTATGATTATGTTGGCCTAAATTTGAAACCTTAATAACCTCTCGATTTACAGATTGTAAGTTTGACGAATCAAAGCGCTTATGTTTCCAAATAAAATGGAGAAAATCTTCTTGCATGCTCTAAAATAAAAAATCCCAAGCATTGCTTAGGATTTAATTTTATAAAAATTGATACATCTAATCGATATATCCCATTT
>CAZBMY010000156.1:0-5914 GCA_964492855.1 uncultured Flavobacteriaceae bacterium | reverse complement strand
CGTTTAGAAGCTTTGCTTAATTACCAAACAATGGTTATTGATTTAACCGGTATGGAGATTGCAAACGCATCACTTCTAGACGAAAGCACTGCAGCAGCAGAAGCTATGAGCTTACTTTTTGCCGTTAGAGAGCGTGACCAGAAAAAAGCAGGCATAAACAAATTTTTTGTATCTGATAGTATATTACCACAAACCTTATCATTACTGCATACAAGAGCTATTCCTATTGGTGTAGAATTGGTAATTGGTAAAGCCGAAAATTTTAAGCATTCTGAAGAGTTTTTTGGCGCATTATTACAATACCCAGGAAAAGATGGGCAAATTTCTGATATCAAAACATTTATAGAAAATGCAAATGCTGCTCGTATAAAAGTAGCCGTAGCGGCAGATATTCTAAGTTTAGTAAAACTAGAAGCGCCTGGTAAATTTGGCGCTGATGTTGTGGTAGGTACTACACAACGTTTCGGTATCCCGATGGGTTATGGTGGTCCACACGCCGCATACTTTGCAACTAAAGAAGCCTACAAACGTGATATTCCTGGTCGTATCATAGGTGTTACTAGAGATTTAAATGGTAATCGTGCGCTTCGTATGGCATTACAAACACGAGAGCAACACATTAAAAGGGCTAAAGCAACTTCAAATATATGTACAGCACAAGTATTACTAGCTGTTATGGCAGGAATGTACGCCGTTTATCATGGTCCTAAAGGCTTAGAATTTATTGCTAATAAAGTGAATAATTCTGCAGCAACTCTAGCAGAATCGTTAGGCAAGTTAGGCCTTGAACAAACCAATGCCTATTATTTTGATACACTTCAGATAAAAGCGAATGCTTCAAAAGTAAAAACTGAAGCAGAAAAACGTGAAGTGAATTTTTTCTACCCTGATGAAGACACAATTACAATTTCGATTAACGAAACTACTTCGGTTTCAGACTTAAACGAGATTGTTGAAATTTTTGAAAGCGTTACAGGGAAAAATACAGACAACATAACATCAATTTCAGAGATTGAAACTATTCAAAATGAGCTAAAAAGAACATCTGATTTCTTAACTTTTGATGTTTTCAATTCCTACCATTCAGAAACGGAATTAATGCGTTATATCAAACGCTTAGAACGAAAAGATTTAGCGTTAAATCACTCAATGATTTCACTTGGTTCTTGTACCATGAAATTGAATGCAGCATCAGAAATGTTGCCATTAAGTTGGAGCAGCTGGGGCGCAATCCACCCTTTTGTCCCTATAGAACAAGCCAAAGGTTATACAACTTTGCTTAAAGCTCTTGAAAAACAATTAAATGAAGTTACAGGCTTTGCTGGCACATCTCTACAGCCTAACTCTGGTGCTCAAGGCGAGTTTGCTGGCTTAATGGTCATAAGAGCTTATCATCAGTCACGAAATGACCATCATAGGAACATCTGTTTAATTCCTTCTTCGGCGCATGGTACCAATCCTGCAAGTGCAGTTATGGCAGGAATGAAAGTTGTAGTAACAAAAGCCTCAGATGATGGAAATATAGATGTTGAGGACTTAAGAGCAAAAGCAGAATTACATAAAGATAATTTAGCTGCCTTGATGGTAACGTATCCATCAACTCATGGCGTTTACGAATCTGCGATTAAAGAAATTACTCAAATTATTCATAACAATGGCGGACAAGTCTATATGGATGGTGCTAATATGAATGCTCAAGTAGGCTTAACAAATCCAGGAAATATTGGAGCTGACGTATGCCACTTAAATTTGCATAAGACTTTTGCTATTCCGCATGGTGGTGGTGGACCTGGTGTTGGTCCGATTTGTGTTGCAGAGCAATTAGTTCCGTTTTTACCGACAAATCCGATTATAGAGACTGGAGGTGATAAAGCTATTACAGCTATTTCTGGAGCGCCTTTTGGGTCTGCATTAGCCTGTGTAATTTCTTATGGATACATAAAAATGTTAGGCGCTAAAGGATTAAAAAAATCTACTGAAGTCGCAATCCTAAATGCAAACTATATTAAAGAACGTTTAGAAGGCTATTACCCTACATTATACACTGGAGAAAATGGTCGTGCAGCTCACGAAATGATTATCGATTGTCGTGATTTTAAAGAAAAAGGTATTGAAGTCGTTGATATCGCAAAACGATTAATGGATTACGGTTTCCACGCACCAACTGTCTCTTTCCCAGTTGCTGGGACTATGATGATAGAACCTACAGAAAGTGAAAGTAAAGCTGAGATGGACCGTTTTTGTGATGCTATGATTTCTATTAGAGAAGAAATTAATAACGTTACAAAAGAAGAACCAAATAATATGCTTAAAAATGCACCTCATACGATGGCAATGCTAACTTCTGATGAATGGTTACTGCCTTACTCTAGAGAAAAAGCAGCCTTTCCATTAGAGTTTGTTGCGGATAATAAATTTTGGCCAACTGTAAGACGTGTAGATGAAGCCTATGGTGACCGAAATCTAATATGTAGCTGCGTTCCTATTGAAGAATACATGGACGCCTAATCATTAGGCTAATTATAAATAAAAAAAGCATCCAAATTGGGTGCTTTTTTTATAGTATTTTTAGAAATATCTATAAATATTAAGAATATCAAAAAAATAATTGGTTTTAGAACTCAAAACATGCTAAACCCATTTTATTAATTAGATTTATAAATTAATTACCCATAAAAACTAGCGCATGGCAATTAAAATAACAGGTACAGGAAGCTTTATTCCTGATAGTGTAGAAAAAAATGAAGATTTCCACAATCACAAATTTTTAAATGCAGATGGTTCTGGCATTGACTATCCTAATGAGATTATTGTAGAAAAATTTAAAGCTATTACAGGTATTGCTGAGCGGCGTTATGCCGACGAGCAGTTAACCTCATCTGATCTTGCTTTTTTAGCTTGCCAAAAAGCTATTGATGATGCAGACATAGATATGGAAACCATAGATTACATTATATGTGCGCATAATTTTGGGGATGTTAGATACAACACTGCACAAAGTGATATTTTACCTTGTTTAGCCTCACGAGTAAAACATAGATTACGAATAAAAAACCCAAAGTGCGTTGCCTACGATATCTTATTTGGTTGTCCTGGTTGGGTAGAAGGTGTTATTCAGGCACAAGCTTTTATAAGAGCAGGAATGGCAAAACGCTGTCTTGTCGTTGGTAGCGAAACTTTATCTCGTGTTGTAGATAAGCATGATCGAGATTCTATGATATATTCTGATGGCGCTGGCGCTAGTATTATTGAAGCTTCAGATGAAGAAGGTGGTATTTTAGCACATGAAACAGCATCATTTACATATAATGAAGCCTATTATTTATTCTTTGGAAAATCCAATAACAAAGAAGATGTTACTGATACACGCTATATAAAAATGCATGGTCGAAAAATATACGAATTTGCGTTAACAAATGTGGCACAAGCAATGAAAGATTGTCTAGATAAAAGCGGGATTGATATTACTGAAGTAAAAAAAGTGTTGATTCATCAAGCCAATGAAAAAATGGACGAGGCTATTATAAAGCGTTTTTACAGACTATATAAAGCTAAAGCTCCAGAAGATATAATGCCAATGAGTATTCACAAACTAGGAAACAGTTCTGTAGCTACTGTACCGACACTTTTCGATTTAATACGAAATAATAAATTAGACAATCACAAAATAAATAAAGGTGATGTTATTATTTTTGCAAGTGTTGGCGCAGGCATGCATATAAATGCTATTGTTTACAGATACTAATTTCAATTCTGTTTTCTGAACTTTACTATGTATAAAAATTTTCCTCACAAGCGATACAAACACACGCTTGAGTTTCTTAACTCTCATATTTCAACAACTGAAACTATTTTAGATTTAGGTGTAGAAAATCCTTTTACAGTAGTTATGAAGAATAATGGATATACTGTAGAAAATACTAAAGGTGAAGATTTAGACACAGACACCTCAACTATTGAAAATTCAGAAGCAACAGTAATTACAGCGTTCGAAATATTTGAACATTTACTATCTCCGTTTACCGTACTAAAATCTATAAAAGCTAATAAATTAGTTATTAGTATTCCATTACGTTTATGGTTTTCTCCTGCATATCAAAGCAAAACAGATAAATGGGATAGACATTACCACGAATTTGAAGATTGGCAACTCGATTGGCTATTAGAGAAAACAGGATGGGAAATTATAGCAACTAAAAAATGGACAAACCCTACCAAAAAAACTGGAATAAGACCCCTATTACGATGGTTTACACCTCGTTATTATATTGTATATGCTGAGCGGTATTAAAAATTCTAATGATTAAATTCGATATTCTTTATTTGGTTTGATTAGATTTGACTATTCAATATTAGATTTTGAAATTTTATATAGTCATCCCAGCACATAATGAAGAAGATGATATAGATCTTACTTTAAAATCTTTAGTAAATCAAACGCATTTACCGACTAAACTAGTTGTGGTTGACGACAATTCATCTGATAAGACATCTGAAATTATAGAGTCTTATGCTTCTAAATATGATTGGATACATTTGGTAAAATCGTCATCTGTAGATATTCATCTTCCGGGTGCAAAAATTATAAATGCATTCAATCTAGGACTTAAAACTCTAGACACAAATTATGATGTAATCTGCAAATTTGATGCAGACTTAGTTTTTCCTAATAATTATTTAGAACAACTTCAAGTACATTTCAAACAAAATGAAAAATTGGGAATGGTAGCCGGATTTTGTTACATCAAAAAGAATGAAAAATGGGTTCTCGAAAATCTCACAAAAAAAGACCACATAAGGGGTGCTTTAAAAGCATACAGAAAAAATTGTTTTAATGATATTGGCCAACTAAAACCTAGTATTGGCTGGGATACCGTAGATGAATTGCTTGCTCAGTATTATGGATGGCAATTAAAAACAGATGACACATTACATGTAAAGCACTTAAAACCGACTGGAGCATCCTATAATAAAAAATCAAAACACCTTCAAGGTGAGGCATTTTATAAGATGCGTTATGGATTCTTATTAACTTTAATTACAGCTCTAAAAATGGCTTGGAAGAAAAGTTCATTATCCTATTTATTTAATTTTATTTTAGGGTATTTTAAAGCCAAATCAAGAGGTGTCAAACCTTTAGTTACTAAAGATGAAGGAAAGTTTATTAGAAACTTAAGATGGAATGGTATAAAAGAAAAGGGAAGCAAAAAGCTTCCCCTTAAATTTTGATTAATCAACAACTAGGTTTAGTTAACTACAACTTTTATTATTTCTGTACTCCCTCTTTTGTCAGTAATATTTATAAAGTATAGTCCTTTATCAAAATTTTGAACATTTATTTCTGCTTTATTAGAATGTATTATACTGTTAAAAACTTCTACATTAGAAATGTTATACATTTTAACTGTTTTTGGCCCTTTCTGAATGTCACTCTTTAAATTAATATTTAGAGTTTCAGTAACTGGATTAGGAAACACTGATATTCTAGAAGCCGTATCAGTTCTAATGACTGTAATTCTATTAGACAAATTATAACAACCTGACAGACCATTTATATTAGCTCCAGATTCTAAGCCATTTACATCGCCAAAAGCACTTAAGTGATATATAAAACAAGTCCCTACACCAGCTGCATCAAAATCTGGTATAGATGGTGATGGTGGTAAACCTAATATATTACCATTATCATCTGTAACTACCCATTGTGATAAATTACCATTGTTACCTTCTAAACTAATAGCGCCTTCTGGGATATTATCAGCTTCACCATCCACAACAAAATTAAAGGTATTGTCTTCACCTCCTGTTATTGTTCCGCCTTCTGCTTGGTACCTCACTACTGCGATGTAATTAGATAAGTCAAAACAACCTGATAAGTTTGCTATATTAGCCTGAGGTTGTAAACCAACCACTT
>CAZBMY010000155.1:0-5935 GCA_964492855.1 uncultured Flavobacteriaceae bacterium | reverse complement strand
ACTTAATAGTATTGGTTTAAATCAAGAAATGTCAATTAGTTTAGCAAAAGAACTAAATATATTACTCGCTAATTTTCAGCAATATTACATGAATTTAAGAGGTATTCACTGGAATATTAAAGGCAAGCGTTTTTTTGACTTGCATACTAAATTTGAAGAATTATATGGTGATGCTAATGTAAAAGTAGATGAAATAGCAGAACGTATATTAACTTTAGGAGGCGTACCTTTTCATACGTATGCTGATTATTTGAATAATACTGTTGTACCCATTGGTAAAAACATATCTGATGACGAAGAAGCAATTCGTTTAGTTTTACTTTCGCTTACTGAATTATTAATTCTTGAGCGGAAATTACTTGAATTAGCTGGCGAGGCAAATGATGAAGGCACTAATTCAATGATGAGCGATTTTATTACAGAGCAAGAAAAAATAGTTTGGATGATGAAAGCTTGGTTAGCAGAAGACATTTAGATTAATAGTAGCACCATCAAAAAAGCCAATTAAACTAGTTTAATTGACTTTTTTGATTGATGAAGTTATGTTTTTAGAAGCGTATACTTAAATCTAAATCTTCATTTGTTACCTCAAATTTAGCATCGATAAAAGTTGGTGGTCCCATGGGCATACTATTGCCAGACATGCCATAACTTTCTTTTGGCATTCCATTAGCTTCAAAATCCATTCTTTTATTATCATTTTCATCATGTAATACCATCACAGCATATTCACCAGCAACTACATTTTCAAAAGATACGCTTATCGTCCCTTTTTTCGCTTTTTCCTGCATATCAATAACACCAGAACCTTTGATAAAACTGTCTTTACTGTGTAAAGAAACCAAAATTGTTCCTTTGTCGTTTAAAACATTATCGATAGTTACGTTAACTGTAACTGTTTCTTCTTGAGCTTTTGTTGAGAAAGTAATTAAAAATATTCCTAAAGCAAGTACTAAATTTTTCATTTTATTATTTTTTTGATTGTTATTACGGGATAAAATTGCGTTAGATTACAATCAAAAAATAAAATAAGATACTCAGTTGTAACTTTTAAGGGATGAGTTGCAATTATAGATTAATTTGCATTTGATAATTAGATCTAGCATAGGGTGTAGTTACTCCAGAAATCTCTATAAAACCTAACTTTTTATACAAACTTATGGCAGGTTTTAAAATGGTATTTGTTTCTAAAAAGACTGTTTTAGCACCAAGTTCTTTTGCTTTTTTAATAATAAAAGAGCCAAGTAAGAAACCAATACCTTTGCCATGCATATCTGGTGAGACTCCCATTTTAGAAAGCTCATAATCGAACTTAGATTTTTCCGTTTTTATGAGTGCACAAACCCCAATAGGTTTGTTGTTTAGAAGTGCAATAGCGATATAACCACCATTATCTATAATATAACTTTTAGGATTGTCTAAAGCTTTATAATCAGCTTCTTCCATGGTAAAGTATTTCTCAATCCACCACTGATTTAATTCTTTAAACGCTTGACTGTACTTATCTTCAAAAGATACAATGCTTATTTTTTCTAACTGAGATAAACTCAAAACTTAAGAATTTAACTCTTTTCGCTTGCCTATTATTTCAACAATCCAATAAATAAGTTGCCCAATTCCATTAACAAACACAAAAAGTAAAATCCAAACTACTAAGAGATTATTCTCTTTTAGATTTGGGTTTTTAACTGCATGTAAAATATAAAAGATTAAGCTCCCTAAAGACATAAAAACGGTAAAAAGAATCATAATTATAAAGACGCCTATTCCAGCAAAAAAGGTTGTAGGGGGTTCATTAGTTGCCTCTAGATGCTCTATGTTTGAAAACATAGAAAAAAAGAAAATAAAATATCCTACTATAGCTATTATAAGGCTTACTAACGGTGCAATAGCAAAAAAGCCTTGCCAGAATTTATTGTTTAACATGGTTGGTAATTTTATTTAAAGTTATCTATTTTTTTAATTTCTTTTGCAATAGCAATCGAATTTGGGGATTTTGTTTCTTTAAGTTCCTTGATTATTTTGGCATGGTCATTATGCCTAGTTTGTGAAAGTTTATATGCGGCTTGAATATCGGTAATCTCTATTTTAAAACCTACAACACCTTTTACTTGTTGTAATGTTTTTGATGACATATCATGAAGAGAAATGGGGTTTTTAGAAGCTTTTTCATATTTAGTAACCAATTTGTGTAAAGAGTGCATTACTGCCTCTTCATCGAGAATAGTTAATTTGCCATATACATGAACAGCAATATAATCCCATGTTGGCACTTCTTCTTCTTGATACCAAGAAGAAGATATGTATGAATGAGGACCGTTAAAAATACATAATACATCAGGCTCTTTTTCAAATGCTTTCCATTGCGGATTGGCTTTAGAAATATGACTTACAAGAATTTCTTTTCCGTCGTCATTAATATCGAGTTCTAGCGGAATATGTGTAGCCCATGGTTTGCCATCCACTTGGTTTACGAGTATACCAAAGCTGTTCTCTTTTATAAACTTCTTTACGTCTTCAATATTTTCATTTTTATAATAATGCGGAATGTACATAATGGTTACAGCAACTTAGGTCGTTATGTTTTGTATTAGTTTTTTGTTTTGATAGGATATGCTGGTCTTTTTATTTGTTTAGGTGGATTCTCCTTTAATTGCTTCATCACAATTTCGAGCGCTTTTTCTAATTGAGGATCTTGCCCTTTAATAACAAGTTCTGGCAATTGTTCTACTTCTACATCTGGTGGTACACCTTCATTCTCTACTCGAAAGCCATTTTCACTATAAAAAGCAAGATTTGGTGCAGTAACTACGCCACCATCAATAAATTCTGGATAGCCTAATACACCTACCAAACCACCCCAAGTTCGTTTTCCTACGATTGTACCCATTTTAAATTTTCTAAACATCCAAGGTAGGTAATCACCACCAGAACCTGCAGTTTCATCAACAATCATAACTTTTGGCCCTTGAATTGAAGCACTGGGTGATTTTAAGTCTTGTCCATATCTAAAATTCCAATAAGCTTGTTCAGGGCGTTTTAGAATATCTATGTAATAATCGGCTAATGAACCCCCGCCGTTATAACGTTCATCAATAATAATTGCTTTTTTATCTGCTTGCGGGTAGAAATAGCGTTTAAAATATTCAAAACCTGCAACCGTTGTATTAGGCACATATACATAGGCAACATCACCATTTGAAGCTTCATGCACTTTTTTCATATTACCTTCTACCCAATCTCTATTTCTTATAGCCCATTCTGTTCTTAACGGCGTAACTTTATATGTTTTTGAATTAAAGCCATTAGAATTTTTGCTTACAGTTATATCTACTAGTGTATTTGCTGTGTTCTCAAAAAAGCTATAAAGATTATCTGAGCCAGACACGCTTTTACCATTCACTGAGATAATATAATCACCTTCTGAAATTGTAATACCAGGTTCAGTAAGAGGAGATCTTAATTCAGGTGTCCAATTAAGTCCACCATATATTTTTTTAATTTGATAATGGTTGTTATTTATGGTATAGTCAGCACCAAGAAGTCCGCCTGGTACACGTTTAGGGTTGTTAAGCGCATCGCCATCACTACCAAAACGGTGGTGACCAACGGCTAACTCACTAAACATCCATTGCATTACACGATACAAATCATCTTTACAAGATGCATGTGCAATTAGAGGTTGGTATTTAAGTTTCATGGCATCCCAATCAACACCATGCATGCCAGGGTCATAAAAATAATCTCGGTTAACGCGCCACGCTTCGTTAAAGATATTATTCCATTCTTCTTTCGGATTTATTTTAACAGAAATAGCACTAAAGTTTAAAGGACCTTCATCAGATTTTTTTCCTAAATCTGAAACAAACCAAGAGCTTCCAGAATTATAAAACATCTTTTTACCACCACTAGCAATTTCATAATAATTTAATGGTAAAAGTTCTTCTCCTTTTCTATCTTCAAATGAAAATTTATGTAGATGTGATGTATTAGAATGATAGGAAGAAGATAAATAATATAGCTCCCCTTCATCTACTGAATTTAGGTTACTGTAAACACCTGGGTCTATTGGTAAAGCCAACATTCTGTTTTGAATACCATCCCAATCTATCTTGAGTATATTTGTAGTTGTTGTTTCTTTTTTACTTTTTTTAGCATCATTTTTGGTTGAAGTAGTTTCTTTTTTCTCTTCACCTTTTTCTTCATCATTTTCTCTTTTTAAAGGGGAAATAACTTCTTTTTGGAGCGTAATTACATAGATAGAATTCGTTAATTCTTTGTCTATATTCGATTGGTCAAACCAGTTTACAATAGGCCCAGCATCTGTAGAAGCCGTTAAATAAATATATTTGCCACTAGGGTCAAAAGTTGGACTAGTAACATTAGATAAGCCATCTGTAAGTTCATAAGATTTGTTTTCGGCTAATGAATACAAAAACGCTTTTTCAAAATTGGTGCTTATTATTTTAGTGTATGCGATCCAATTAGAATCAAACGACCAATCGCTAAATAATTCTCTAAGGTCCCCAGGCACAAAGAGGTCATCTTGAGTGATTTTTGTTGTTTTATTTGTAGTAACGTTCGTCACAAACAAGTTACGCCCATTGTCGACATAGCTTACTTTTTTACTGTCAGGAGACCAATGTATATTACCATAAAACCCACTTCCTTCTAATTTTATATCTTTTATTGAACCATCAGTAGTGTTTTTTACATGCATTGCATATTCACCAGATGCATCTGAAAAATAAGCTATAGATTTTCCATTAGGCGCCCATGATGGGAATTTTTCGTGAGTTCCTGTTGATTGCGTAAGATTTGTAACATCTCCTTTTTTAGCAGGTACAGTTACAACATCGCCTCTAAAATCTAAGACCACTCTAGCACCTGAAGGTGAAATATTACCAGAACGAACATATTCTTGTCCAGAAACATAACGTTCTCTGAGTTCTAATAAATCTGTCTTTATGGTTAAAGTTAACTTTTTGTCATTGCCAGAAATAGTATTGTAAATATGCAAGGTACCGCCATGCTCGTAAATAATTTCATTTTTAAAAACTTTTGCATTGATTACCGGAAAGTCTTTATAGTCAGTATGTTTTTTTAGCTCTTTTGAATTTGTGTTATAGCTAAATAGGTTGAATTCACCATCTCGGTCACTTCTAAAGAAAACGTTTTCACCAATCCATTGCGGTTGGGTATCATTACTGCCACCTTGAGGCTTTGGAATTTCTGTTACTTTATGATTTGAAGTATTGTAAATCCAAATACGAGAAATTCGACCACCACGGTAATGTTTCCATTGCGTAAAAGCATCAAAAAGGGGTGTGTAAGCAATGTGTTGGCTATCGTCTGAATATGATGCCCAAAAGGCATTAGGTATATCTAATTGTGTGGTAGCTCCACCATTAATAGCAACCGTATATAATTGCATGTGTCTACTGGTGTGTGTGTTTCGTTGCGAAGCAAAAAGTACATTTTTACCATCTGAAGAAAAATCACGAACTAAATCATTATAAGGGTGCCATGTTAAACGTTTTGGTATGCCTCCAGAAGTTGGAATAATAAAAACATCAGAATTACCGTCATATTCTGCATTAAAAGCAATCATAGAGCCGTCAGGTGAAAAGATAGGACTAGATTCTACACCTTCATCAATAGTTAATCGCTTAGGGTTAGAACCGTCTTTGTTAGCTACCCATAAGTCTTGCGCATAAATAAAAGCAATATGTGAATCACTTATAGCGGGTTGATGCATTAACTTTGTTTCGCTTTGAGCGCTTCCTATGACACATGAAAAAAGAGTAAAAAGTAAAGAATAACAAGGGAGCTGTCTTTTAAACACATCTGAAGGTGCCGACGACCCCTTAAGGGTGAGTTTTGGTGGGTGCGCTGCTATTAAAAAAAAAACAGTGAAAGAAAAGTGAAGACGTGG
>CAZBMY010000154.1:0-5957 GCA_964492855.1 uncultured Flavobacteriaceae bacterium | reverse complement strand
TCCTTAAGCTTTTTGTAAAGCTCTAATGATTTATCATATTTCTGAGCATTAAGAAAAGAGGAGGCAGCTGCATACAAAAATGAAGTATCTTTTTTTGACATTGTATATGCTTTAAGATATTTATCTCCTGCAACAGAAAAATCTTTATCTATATAAGATTTGTAGGCAGCACTTGTAATAAATTGAAATATTTTATTTTTTATATCTAAAGCATCTTTGTCATATTTAGACTTCCCAGTTTTACTCTTTAATTCTAATAAGTTATCTATAGCCTTTAACGCTGAATCGATATCTCCATTAGAAATTTGACCTCCAGAATATAAAGACTGTGTTTTAAGATAATAAAACTTATCTTTAGTCTTATCGTCCATATTAGTTAATAAAGCTTCAGCCGCTGCAATATTAGTTTTCGCTGCTGCAAAATCATTATTTTTCAACGCTTTTTCTATAGCCTTAATCTCGTTCTTTTGAGCAAAAGACATTGTGCCAATTACAAGTGCGCAAATTAAAGTTATTACTCTTTTCATTTTAATTATCAATTTTAGTTATTTTTAGTTTTCATTTTCATTAGTATCAACAGCTGTGCCATTTTCTTCATTTGATTGATTATCAACATTTTCTGTGTCAGATATAGGTTCTTCATCATCTTTCATAACCTTAGCAACTGCTGCGATAGAATCATTTCCTTTCAAATTAATTAACTTCACACCTTGTGTTGCGCGTCCCATTACTCGTAAATCTGCAACTGCCATACGAATAGCTATACCAGACTTATTTATAATCATTAAATCGTCCTCATCAGTCACATTTTTTATGGCTACTAAATTACCTGTTTTTTCCGTAATTGAAATAGTTTTTACGCCTTTTCCACCTCTATTAGTAACACGATAATCTTCAAGACTAGAACGTTTTCCGTAGCCATTTTCTGAAACAACAAGTATATTACTCTCCATATCATCTACAGCAATCATTCCAATAACTTCATCTTTATCATGCTGAAGTGTAATTCCCCTAACACCTGATGCATTTCGGCCCATTGGACGTGTTTTTGCTTCTTCAAAACGAATGGCCTTTCCGGACTTTAAGGCTAACATTACTTGACTTTCGCCTGTTGTCAATTTCGCTTCTAATAATTCATCATTTTCTTTTATTGTAATCGCATTAATACCATTAGTTCTTGGACGCGAATATTGCTCTAAAGATGTCTTTTTTACTTGACCATTTTTTGTAGCCATAATCACATAATGGTTATTGATGTAATCTTCATCTTTTAAGTCTTGAGTACAAATAAATGCCATTACCTTATCATCTTGTTCGATATTAATAAGGTTTTGAATAGCTCTTCCTTTAGACGTTTTACTGCCTTCTGGTATTTCATAAACACGCATCCAAAAACATTTCCCTTTTTGAGTAAAGAATAGCATGTACTGATGATTAGTCCCAACAAATAAATGTTCTAAGAAGTCTTCATTACGAGTGGTAGATGCTTTTTGCCCTACACCTCCTCTATTTTGAGTTTTGTATTCTGTTAAAGATGTTCGCTTAATATATCCTGCGTGAGAAATTGTGATAACTACCTTTTCATCAGGAATCATATCTTCAATACTCAAATCTCCACCTGCATACTCAATTACAGAACGACGCTCATCACCATACTTATTTTTAACTTCTAGTAATTCTTCCTTAATGATATCCATGCGACGATCCTTCTTGTCTAAGATATCTTTAAGGTCTTCTATTGTTTTCATTAAAGCGTCGTACTCTGCTCTTAACTTGTCTTGTTCAAGACCTGTTAATTGACGTAATCGCATCTCTACGATAGCCTTAGCCTGAATTTCAGTTAACTCAAAACGTTCTATTAATTTTGCTCTAGCTTCTTCGGCATTAGAAGATGCTCTTATAAGCGCAATAACTTCATCTATATTATCTGAAGCAATAATTAGGCCTTCTAGTATATGAGCGCGCTCTTCAGCTTTTCTTAATTCATATTTTGTGCGCCTTACAACAACTTCATGTCTGTGCTCTACAAAATGATGTATTAAATCTTTTAGATTAAGCATCTCAGGTCGACCATTAACTAAAGCAATATTGTTGACACTAAAAGAAGATTGTAACGCTGTATATTTATATAATTTATTAAGAACAATGTTAGGAATTGCATCACGCTTTAAAACGTAAACAACTCGCATTCCATTTCTATCAGATTCATCTCTAATTGTAGAAATACCATCTATTTTCTTATCATTTACTAAATCAGCTGTCTTTTTAATCATATCAGCTTTATTAACCTGATATGGGATTTCATTAACAATAATACACTCTCTTCCGTTAACTTCTTCAATGTTTGCTTTTCCTCTAAGCACTACGCGTCCTCTCCCTGTATGGAAAGCTTCTCTTACACCATCATAACCATAGATTGTTCCTCCTGTCGGGAAGTCAGGCGCTTTAATATGCTGCATTAACTCGTCAATCTCTATATCACTATTTTCGATATATGCTACTGTACCATCTACAACTTCAGTTAAATTGTGAGGAGGCATATTTGTAGCCATACCTACTGCAATACCTGATGCTCCATTAACAAGAAGACCTGGAATACGCGTTGGTAAAACCGTAGGTTCCTGTAATGTATCATCAAAGTTTAATTTATGGTCTACAGTATCTTTGTCTATATCTGCCAACATGTCTTCAGAAATCTTACGCATACGCGCTTCTGTATAACGCATTGCTGCTGGACTATCTCCATCAATAGATCCGAAATTTCCTTGTCCATCAACAAGCATATAACGCAAACTCCACTCTTGTGCCATACGAACCATAGTGTCATAAACGGACGTATCACCATGTGGGTGATATTTACCTAAAACTTCACCAACAATTCTTGCTGATTTTTTGTGTGCGGTATTTGCTCTAACACCGAGTTCATGCATCCCGTATAAAACACGTCTATGCACAGGTTTTAATCCATCCCTCACGTCTGGTAAAGCACGTGACACAATGACCGACATCGAATAATCGATGTATGCCGATTTCATTTCATCTTCAATGTTAATAGGGATTAATTTTTCGCCTTCTGCCATATTATAAATATTGATTTATTTACTTAAATTTCATAACATGCTAATATAGATATTTTATAAAGTTTAGCCTTGATTTAGCAGCTCACTTTTAGTGTGATTTATTAACAATTTTTAGTCATTTTTCCTTAATAACTATACCGCGTGTAATTTTGATTTATTAACCTTTTTTAGTCTATTCGTTAATTTCGTATTAATAAGGTATAGTTTTTGCCTTATTGTATTTGAATTTATTATTTTTAATGCTGAACGATTAATAATATGGACGATAATTTCTCCCCAAGAGTAAAAGACGTAATTGCTTATAGCAAAGAGGAAGCGCTCCGCTTAGGTCATGATTTTATAGGTACTGAACACTTAATGTTAGGTCTATTAAGAGATGGTAACGGGAAAGCTATAGATATTTTAAACTCATTAGATGTAGACTTAAATCATTTGCGTCGGAAAGTTGAGATACTTAGTCCTGCAAACCCAAATATTTCTATAACTTCTAACGAAAAGAAAAACCTACATCTTACACGACAAGCAGAACGTGCTTTAAAAACGACGTTTTTAGAAGCTAAACTATTTCAGAGCACATCAATTAATACAGCTCATTTATTATTGTGCATACTGCGTAATGAAAATGACCCTACAACAAAGCTTTTAAACAAATTAAAAGTTGACTATGATAATACAAAAGAAGAATTTAAATCTATGATAACAAACGAAGACGATTTCTTAGATACACCTAAAGCTGAATCTTTTTCTGATGATGATATGAGTGAGTCTGATGACAATGCTAAGCAAAACCCATTTGGAGGTAGTACATCTCAAAAAGGAAACAAAAAGTCTAAAACACCAGTTTTAGACAACTTTGGAAGAGATTTAACGGTATTGGCCGAAGAAGGAAAATTAGACCCTGTAGTGGGTCGAGAAGAAGAAATACAGCGTGTTTCTCAAATACTTAGCAGGCGTAAAAAGAACAACCCGCTCTTAATAGGTGAACCAGGTGTAGGTAAATCTGCCATAGCAGAAGGCTTAGCGTTACGAATTATTAAACGTAAAGTATCCCGTACTTTATTTAACAAACGAGTTGTCACACTAGATTTAGCTAGTTTAGTTGCTGGCACTAAATATAGAGGACAGTTTGAAGAGCGTATGAAAGCCGTAATGAATGAGCTTGAAAAAAATGATGATATCATTCTATTTATTGATGAAATTCATACCATTGTTGGAGCTGGTGGAGCTACAGGTAGTTTAGATGCCTCAAATATGTTTAAACCAGCTCTAGCCCGTGGTGAAATACAATGTATTGGAGCAACAACTTTAGATGAATATAGACAGTATATCGAAAAAGATGGTGCATTAGAACGTCGTTTTCAGAAAGTAGTTGTTGAACCTACTAGTGTTGAGCAAACTATTGAGATTCTCAATAATATCAAGGGTAAGTACGAAGAACACCATAATGTTAATTATACAAACGAAGCCATTGAAGCTTGTGTAAAACTAACAAATAGATATATGACCGAACGTTTTTTACCAGACAAAGCTATTGATGCTTTGGATGAAGCAGGCTCTCGTGTTCACATTACAAATATTGATGTTCCCAAACAGATTATTGAATTAGAGAAGAAACTTGAAGACGTTAGAGAAACTAAAAATAATGTTGTTAAAAAACAAAAATATGAAGAAGCTGCAAAGCTAAGAGATGACGAAAAACGCATTGAAAAAGACTTAGCTTTGGCTCAAGAAAAATGGGAAGATGAAACAAAACTTCATAGAGAAGTTGTAACTGAAGAAAATGTCGCTGATGTCGTTTCAATGATGACAGGTATACCTGTAAATAAAATAGCGCAAACAGAAATAAATAAACTTGCGGAGTTACCAAATCTTATTAAAGGGCGTGTGATTGGACAAGATGACGCGGTTAAAAAGGTAGTAAAAGCCATTCAACGTAACAGAGCTGGTCTAAAAGACCCAAATAAGCCAATTGGCTCATTTATATTTTTGGGACAAACAGGCGTTGGTAAAACTCAATTAGCAAAAGTATTAGCAAATGAGTTATTTGATAATGATGATGCACTCATTAGAATAGATATGAGTGAGTACATGGAAAAATTCGCCATTTCGAGATTAGTTGGTGCACCTCCAGGATATGTTGGTTATGAAGAGGGCGGGCAACTTACTGAGAAAGTAAGACGCAAACCGTATGCCGTTGTACTTTTAGATGAGATTGAAAAAGCGCATCCAGATGTGTTTAACATGCTACTTCAAGTTTTGGATGATGGATATTTAACAGATAGTTTGGGTCGTAAAATTGATTTTAGAAATACAATTATAATTATGACGTCTAATATTGGAGCTCGTAAATTGAAAGACTTTGGAACTGGTGTTGGTTTTGGAACTTCTGCAAAAGAAGCTCAAGCGGCTGACCATGCAAAAGGTATTATTGAAAATGCATTGAAAAAAGCATTTGCTCCAGAATTCTTAAATCGTATTGATGATGTTGTTGTTTTCAACACTCTTGAAAAAGAAGACATTAATAAAATTATTGATATTGAATTAGTTAAATTGGTTAAGCGCATCAAAGACTTAGGCTATGAGTTAAAATTGTCTAAGAAAGCTAAAAACTATATAGCTGATAAAGGTTTTGATTCTCAATACGGTGCAAGACCTCTAAAACGCGCTATTCAGAAATATATTGAAGATGCTTTGGCAGAAGAAATCATCAATTCAAAAATTCAAGAGGGAGACACAATCTCTATGGATTTAGATGAAAAATCGGATGAACTTAAGATAAAGGTAAAATCTTCTGAAAAGCCTAAAGAGTCATAACACTAAGACTTGACTAGTCCTAAATAACAGTTACAGTTTTAGATAGGATTAAAGTTAATAAAA
>CAZBMY010000153.1:0-6035 GCA_964492855.1 uncultured Flavobacteriaceae bacterium | reverse complement strand
GTAGAATATGATGGTGATAATCCAAATGGAATTACTTTAGGAGAAGAAGAGCACAAATTAGGTATTAGAGCAAGTTCTACGCGTCAAGTATTCTTTAACGATACAGTAGTACCAGTAGAAAATATGTTAGCCGGTCGTGGTGAAGGTTTCAAAATTGCAATGAATGCGCTTAACGTTGGTCGTATTAAATTAGCAGCCGCTTGTTTAGATTCTCAAAGACGTATTTTAACTACTGGTATTCAGTATGCAAATGAGCGTAAACAGTTTAAAACACCTATTTCAGATTTTGGTGCCATTAAAACTAAGCTCGCAAAAATGGCAACAGACGCCTATGCTGGTGAATCTGCAACATATAGAGCTGCTAAAAATATTGAAGACCGCATTGCTTTACGTGAAGCAGCAGGTAACACACATCAAGAAGCAGAACTTAAAGGTGTTGAAGAATACGCGATAGAATGTTCAATCTTAAAAGTAGCAGTTTCAGAAGATGTACAAAACTGTGCTGATGAAGGTATACAAATCTTTGGCGGTATGGGCTTCTCTGAAGAAACACCGATGGAAGCAGCTTGGAGAGATGCACGTATTGCACGTATCTACGAAGGAACAAACGAAATTAACAGAATGTTATCTGTTGGTATGTTGGTTAAAAAAGCAATGAAAGGTCATGTTGATTTATTAGGTCCTGCGCAAGCAGTACAACAAGAATTAATGGGTATTCCGTCTTTTGAAACACCTGACTATTCAGAATTATTTTCTGAAGAAAAAGCTATGATTGCCAAGCTGAAAAAAGTGTTTTTAATGGTTGCTGGTGCAGCGGTCCAAAAATATGGACCAGACATGGAACAGCACCAACAGTTATTAATTGCTGCTGCAGATATCTTAATTGAAATCTACATGGCAGAATCTACAATTTTAAGAACTGAGAAAAACGCTAAACGTACTAGTGAAAAAGAACAAGCTGTACAAATTGCAATGTCAAGATTATATTTATACAACGCAGTAAGTATTGTAGAAGGAAAAGGAAAAGAAAGTATTATTTCTTTTGCTGAAGGTGATGAGCAACGTATGATGCTTATGGGTCTTAAGCGCTTTACAAAATATACAAACTACCCAGATATCGTTGATTTACGCAATGAGATTGCAGAGAAAGTAAAAGCAGAAAACAAGTATTGCTTTTAAATATATTTGAGCGTTCATGAGGCTTATTTTGAAATTCCCCCATTTTATTATTTGCCTTATGCTCGCCAATTAATTTTTAGTTTAATTAGATATGAAAGTCAATTTACAGAAATGTAAATTGGCTTTTTATTTGCTTATATTTATAGAACTAAATCATTCATAATGAAACATATTCTCATTTCTTTATTTTCTTTAGGTCTTAGTACAATAGTATTCGCGCAAGATACAGAGGTTCATCTTTTCCATATAAAAAATACAAATGGCAAATTATCATTAAACAATCACAGAAACATATCAAATAATGACGGTTATGACAACCAACCTAGTTTTTATAATGATAATGTTTTAGCATTTGTTTCTACAAGAAATGGACAAACAGATATTGCCAAGTACAACATTAGAGACAAAGCCGTTTCGTTTTTAAATGACACACCAAATGGCGGAGAATATTCTCCTGTAAAAATCCCAAATTCAAAAGACATCTCTGCAGTTAGACTCGATGATGATGGCAAACAGCGTTTATACCGCTATGATTTTAAAACAGGCAAATCTATAGAACTTATTAAAGATTTAGTCGTAGCCTATTACATGTGGCATGATGAAAATACAGTCGTTTCTTCAGTTATTGAAGATAAAGGGTTACATCTTTATGTGACCAATATAAAAACAGGTGAGAGTAAAAAATATGCCTCTAATACCGGTCGTGCATTTCACAAAATCCCAAACTCAAAATTGGTAAGTTTTATATCTAAGGAAGATGACAAATGGTTTATAAAATCTTTAGACCCAATTACTGGTGAGATAAAAACGATTACGCAAACCATACCAAACGTGGAAGATATGTGCTGGCTTATTGATGGTACTATCTTAATACCAACACAGAATACGATTTATAAGTTTAATCCTAAAAAAGATAACAGATTCTCGGTCATGAAACGTTTTGAAGATAATAACCTTCAAGATATTACACGCATTGCTACTAATGAAATTGGAACTATGCTTGCACTAGTCTCTGAAGTGTCTCCAGAAGGTATTGTACAAAAACAATTAGATGCATACAATGCTAGAGATATTGATGCTTTTATGGCTACATACTCCAAAGATGTAAAGCTTTATAATTTTCCAAATACATTGAGTTCTGAGGGACAAGATGCCATGCGTAATTCATACAAAGGTTATTTTGAAAGTACGCCAGACTTACATTGCAAAATATTATACCGTATGGTTACTAGTAATAAAGTTATCGATCATGAATTAGTTACTGCTAATGGAGAAACATTTAAAGCAATAGCTGTTTACGAGGTCGAAAACGGACGTATAAGCAAAGTAACTTTTATAAGATGATGTAACTATTTAAAGTAAGTATATACAAATAACTAACCACCCGCTTCTACTTACCTAACCTACTCCTTAAAATCAACTAAAAATGGGATTATTCTGGGACCTTGTCCAACAAAGTGAAATCGAAGAGCAAAAGGGAAAAGCTGAATCATTAGAAGAGCGTGTAAAACTTCTTGAAACAGACTTACAAAAAACAAAAGACTTATTGCTCAAAACGCTTAAAGTTCTTGAACAACGCTCGGGAACCGACATTAATAACGATGGGCAAATAGGATAATCTATCTTGCCAATAAGACTAATTAACTCAATAACACAACAATGAAAAAATTAATAGTATTAGTGACGCTTGCGTGTGCACTAACAATTACTGCACAAACAGAAATCGAAAAAGTTACAGAAACTATTAGCAAATCAGAAATTGAAGGGCAAATTTACTTCTTAGCAGACGATGTTTTAAAAGGTCGAGAAACTGGTACGCCCGAATTAAAAATTGCGGCCTCTTATTTAGCCAATGCACTACGTAGTTATGGTGTAAAGCCCAACCCAAAAACTGGTGATTATTATCAAAATATAGATTTTAAAAAAGTATCCCAGCCAAAAACTGTAAGCATTCAATTAAATGATGATATCCTAAAAGACGTCGTGTTTATGTCTACAGCTGAAATAGATACCAATACTGAAGCTATTTTTCTTAATTACGGTTTAGAAAGTGACTACACTGATAAAGACGTTAATGGAAAAGTAGTTGTTATTATATCTGGAAGCCCAGAAAGTAGTGACTTCAGAAGAGCGTACGGTTTACGTGGTAAAAAACAAGAACTCGCAAAACAAAATGGAGCTACAGCTATCATAGAATTATTAAATATGGGTAATAATATGTGGGAAAACGTTAGTCATAATTTTAATAGATCACGATTAACAGTATCTAAACCTGATGATGACTCTGAAGGTAATAAAGGGAAAATTCCACATATATGGGCTCTAGACAAAGACGATACCGTACAAAAGAGTTTAAAAGTATCTACAACCATAAACGCAAAAGTTGCTATCAGTAAAAATAAAGAAGAGCTTGTTAAGTCTCAAAACGTTATTGGTGTCGTAGAAGGTACAGACCCTGTTCTTAAAAATGAGTACATCATATATTCTGCACATTACGACCATGTTGGTATTGGAAGTCCTGATAAAACCGGAGATACCATTTACAATGGTGCTCGTGATAATGCTGTAGGTACAACTACTGTATTGAGCATGGCCAAAAATTTAGCAAAATACCCAACAAAACGCTCGGCTCTATTTATTCTTTTTACAGGTGAAGAGAAAGGGCTATTAGGAAGTAGCTATTATGTAGAAAACCCAGTATTACCACTAGAACAAATGGTGTACTGCTTTAATAGTGATAATGCAGGTTATAACGATACTTCACTTATAAGTGTTGTTGGATTAACACGTACAACTGCCGAAGCAAATATTGTTGATGCTGCAAAAGCATTTGGCCTAACCGCCATTGAAGACCCTGCAAAAGAGCAAGGTTTATTTGACAGAAGCGACAATGTCAACTTTGCAAGAAAAGGTATTCCTGCACCAACATTTTCATTAGGTTTTACAGGCTTTAACGGTGATGTTACAAAATACTACCACCAACCTGGTGATGAGGCAGACACATTAGATTATGATTACTTACTAAAGTTTTTTAGAGCGTATGTATTATCTGGTAGGCAAATTGCAAACGACCCCGCTACTCCTGTTTGGAATACTGGAGATAAATATGAAGATGCTTCAAAAGCACTCTATAAAAATAAGCCTATAAAAGATTGATATAGCAACTATCATTAAGGTTTTATATCTTAATTGATTAATCTAAACTCAAAACACACTATGAGCATACCAGAACACTTTCAAATTAAAGACGTACTACATCAAGACACCTATTTGGTAAATGGTCAATTAAAATCATGGACTGGTGAAATATCAGAGGTCTACTCTACGATTTCCTCTACAGAAAACTACAAACCAACACTTTTAGGTACCATTCCAACGCTAGGCGAAAAAGAAGCATTAGAAGCACTTCAGTCTGCGGTAACAGCTTACGATAAAGGACAAGGGCTATGGCCTACTATGAGGGTTGAAGAACGTATTTCTTGTATGCAAAACTTTGTGGAGCAAATGAAAACAAAGCGTGATGCCGTAGTGAAGCTCCTTATGTGGGAAATTGGTAAAAATTTACCAGATTCTGAAAAAGAGTTTGATAGAACCGTTGAATATATCTATGATACTATTGAAGATTATAAACAAATGGATCGCAATAGTGCCAAATTTGAAAAGCACGCTGGTGTAAATGCGCACATACGTAGAGGACCACTAGGTGTTGTGTTGTGCTTAGGGCCTTATAACTATCCATTAAATGAAACCTTTGCCCTTCTAATTCCTGCATTAATAATGGGCAACACTGTAGTTTTTAAACCTGCAAAATTTGGTGTATTACTCCTATCTCCATTACTAGAAGCATTTCAAAGTAGCTTCCCAAAAGGCGTAGTTAATATTATTTATGGTCGTGGTCGTACTGTTGCTGCTCCAATTATGAAAGACGGTCGTGTTGATGTTTTAGCGCTCATTGGCAATAGCAAATCCGCTAATGCGCTCCAAGAAGTACATCCAAAAAGCAACCGCTTACGTATGGTTCTTGGTTTAGAGGCCAAAAACCCTGCTATTGTTTTAGAAGATGCAGATTTAGATTTAGCCATAAGCGAATGCATTGCTGGTGCCACATCCTTTAATGGCCAACGCTGTACTGCGCTAAAAGTTATCTACGTTCATGAAGCTGTTATTGCAGAATTCAATAAGCGTTTTTCTGCACAGGTTGATGCCTTAAAGTTTGGTAACCCTTGGGATGATGGTGCCAAATTAACACCTTTACCAGAACCCGATAAACCAGCTTACATCCAAGGTTTAATAGACGATGCATTAGAGAAAGGTGCAAAAATTATTAATAATAAAGGTGGTGAGACTACAGAAAACTATATTTTCCCTGCGGTATTATATCCTGTAACTAAGGATATGGATGTGTATAAAGAAGAACAATTTGGTCCTGTAATTCCGGTAATTTCTTTCTCAGATATAGAAGAACCACTTAATGATATGGCCGAATCTAATTATGGGCAACAGGTAAGCTTGTTTGGAAAAGATGTAAACACCTTAGCGCCACTAATTGATACGCTGGTTAATTTGGTATGTCGGGTAAACCTTAACAGTTCTTGTCAGCGTGGTCCAGATGTATATCCATTTACGGGCCGTAAAGATTCTGCAGTTGCTACCTTGAGTGTTCATGATGCGTTGCGTTCATTCTCTATAAGAACTTTTGTGGCTTCAAAAGATAATGATTACAACAATGTAATTTTAAGGGAATTATTAGCATCAAAATCATCGAATTTTGTTAGTACTGATTACATATTATAGAACGTAGATAGTAATGCTTAAATTCTTTCGGAAAATAAGATACAAGCTTATGAGTGAAAACA
>CAZBMY010000152.1:0-6048 GCA_964492855.1 uncultured Flavobacteriaceae bacterium | reverse complement strand
AGACCAAGTACTTGAAAAACTTCTGGTGTTAAGGCCACTGAACCATAACCTTGAGCCAGTGCCCCTTGGTCAATGGTTAATAATAATTTTTCTTCCTCAGTCATTTGTCTAAACCCTAAAGGATTTGAAGCTGTAACAGGTACATCAATCAAAAATCTATTAGGACCAGCTTCAAATGTAATCGCATACTGTGAAGCTAATGCCTGTGCATCCGCTGGTGGGACCATTTGCCCAATTAAAACTTGCGTAAAAATCCCGGCTACAGCCTGAAAAAATCCTGTTAATTGCCCTGCTGTTGTTGCATCTATTTCTAAAGCATCGTTAGGAATTGTAGTAAAAAATGCTCCATCAGTAATGTCTGGGATATTAGCAATTACTCCCTTAGCGTCATTACTTGTAAGTGTTGAGATTATAGCATTATATGAGGCTTCAAATGTGCCTTGGTCTGTGATTTGATTAGATCCATCACCACCGCTTGTACCAAATCCTAAAACATCATTTGCACCTATAAATAATGAAAAGAACGAAGGGTTTTGTGCCATGCCCAATTCTAATAGAGATGCATTTGGCGTATCCCCTGTAACTCTAATCGCATAAGGATTTGCAGCAGCAGGAAAATTTGCTAGGTTTCCATAACCTTGTGCGAGTAAGTGAAAGCTTTTAGCACCAGGTATTCCTAGGTTATTAAATGGTCCAACAGGATTGTTTAATGCAATGTCTGTTGTTACAGTAACTGGCCCAATAACAGATTCCAGTGGCACAGGTGCACCACCTGTTGTTACTAATCTTGGTCCTCTAAGTCTAGTGCCATTTAGTGCTAATCCACCAAAATTATCATTAACTAAAGGTTGCGTAAAAGTACCACCTCCAGCTAATGCAAATTGCTGAGCCATGATGCTTGGGTATGAACTTTCTTGAGCGGCTCTAAATAGGGTGCCATCAGAAAATCCTGCTGTTAATGAATTACCAAATGAGACAAAAGTTGAAAAATCTGCAGAACCAGCTGTTAATGCAGGTAGTTCTTCACCTTGATTTACTCTATTTCTTAAATCTTCTAAAGTTTCATTCTCACAGGCCATAAAACCAACTGCGAGAATTGATAATGCTATATATTTTATATTTTTCATCATAATTTATTACAGTTATTATAGGTTATTTATAGTCCAAGATAGATAGTACTGGGAACCTATAAATCCTGTACCGAATGCAGTAAAATATTCATCTTGTAATATGTTTGTAGCTCCCAACTTAAAAGTAGATTTAAGACTTGGAATTCTGTAGTTTACCTGTGCGTCTAAGACGTTAAAAGCAGGGACTTCTCCGTCTCCAAATGAAGCTTCCCAGAAGTAATTATCACTCCATCTCCAAGCAACATTAAATCCAAAGTTTTTGAATACTTCTGTTTTACCAAAACTAACTTTTGCTTTGTGCTCTGGGGTGTTAAAATTAGTTCTAAAATCTGGATTAGCGGCAACATCAAAATCTAATTTTGTGTATGTATAGTTGGCACTTAAATCAAACCCATCAAATATTTTTGTAGAAACTTGGATTGCAGCACCATAAGAATTTACGTCTGCGTCAGAGTTTGTATATGTTTGGTATGCTTGAAAATCCCCATTTGCTATAGCTGCAATTGATAAAGAGTTATCTCCCACAGTACCATATAAAGGTGCTACTACAGTTTCATTAGCTAAAAAGTCTTTATAACTGTTATAATAGGCTGATGCATCAATAGTAAAACCATTGATTTTACCACGATATCCTACTTCAGCAGAACTTACTTGTTCAGGTTGCGCTAAGCTAGAATTCCCAATTTGTAAATCACCAGGATTAAGACTCTCACCAAACGCTTGAACAGAATTCAATAGAAAAGAGTTTTGGTATGCAGCAGCTCCTGTTTGAGTTATTGTTGAAGGAATTCCTAATGTTTGTCCAGCAACGCTAACATCGTAGTCTCTTACAAACCTTTCAGGGTTATCTTCAGCACCACCAATTAATATAGCACGCCCAACATTTAAACCAATATATAAATCTTGAGTTGTAGGGTTTCTAAATCCTGTTTGGAATGATGCTCTTATGTTGTGATCTTCGTTTATAGTTAAGCCAGCAGATATTCTTGGAGAGAAAAATCCATCAAACAATTCTGATTTATCATATCTTACGGATCCTGTTAATTTTAATTCTAAGTTTTCACTTAATTCTAAAGAACGTTGCAGTTGTGTATAAATACCTAATTCTGAATAGTTGATAGGACCATCAAAATCTGTGTATATAGTACCAGAAGAATTTAAACTATATGACCTAAAAGAGCCACCAACTTGTATTTCTGCAAAATCAATTAAATCTCCAAAGTTATAATTTGCATCTGCATGATAATACTTTGAAGCATCTTGAAATCTAGAACCAGTACTTAAATCTGGATTGGTAATACTAGCATTAAAGGCATTTTGGAATTCTGCAGTACCAGGAAGAAAACGCCCAGTGTCTGCAGCAACTCTTGCGGCAGCATGAGCTTGGTCACTAGTTGCACCACCTAAAGTTTGACCAATATACGCTCCTACATATTCACCAAACCACGTTTGATCATCTTTCCATGCTCTGTTAATATTAATCCCTGTAAAGACCATATCATATGAATCACCAGCCTTATCAGAAACCACATAGCCTCTAACAAAAAAGTCGTCGTTTCTAATTTCTAATTTATGCTGTTCTTGAAAAAAGTTCTTGATATTATAACGATTTGCACCTTGATAAATGGTATTACCAGTACCTACTTTTCCAACGTATTGAATTTCGAAATCATTTTCCCAAGGTCTAAAATATAAACCCCAATCTGCTTTTATACTTTCAGCATTATAATTGGTTAAATCACGCTCATCATATCCTGTTCTACTAACATCAACCGAAGGGACAAGTGCAGAAGATCCTGAGGGAGCTAGCCCTAAACTTTCTAGTGCTTGAGCTACATCGTTAATGTCTGTAAATACTTCATCACCATATACGTTAATTCCATCATAGTCTATATCAGCTCTTGTAAGTCCTCTATTGAATCTATCCTCTTCATTAGTAGCTGCCCAGTCAGTACCTTTAAGGTAACCAAAGTTAACTTTAGCAGCGAATTTTTCACTAAACTTATAGGCTAAACGAATGCCTAAATCCGTATATTCATTATCACCTGAAGCCTCTTGCGATGTTATACCTCTTTTAAGATATGCACTTATACCTTGGTGATCGAAAGGACTTTTACTTCGCATGAATAGAATACCATTAAATGCATTTGCACCATATAATGCTGATGCTGCTCCTGGCAGTAATTCAACACTTTGAACATCTGTTTCTATCATACCCACTAAATTTCCGATAGGAAAGTTTAATGCTGGAGTAGAATTATCCATGCCATCTACCAATTGCATAAAACGTGTATTAGCAAAAGAAGCAAATCCTCTTGTATTCACAGATTTGAAAGTTAAACTATTAGTGTTTACATCTACCCCTTTAAGATTTTCTAGTCCATCATAAAAATCTGCAGAAGCTGTGTTTTTAATTTCTTTTAATCCGAAACGCTCAACAGTTACGGGAGATTCAAAAATACGTTCTGGTGTTCTAGATGCAGAAATTACGATTTCATCTAGTTCATTACCCTCCACCATTTTTATATCAATAGTTTGATTATTTGATGTAACGTCTAAAATTTGATTTTCAAAACCAGTATAAGTCACAACAATTTTAAAAGGAGGAGCCTGGTCCGTTGTAAGTGTGTAATTACCATCAAAATCCGAACTCGTCCCAATGGTTGTGCCTTGAATTATAATATTAGCACCAGGTAGGGGTTGCCCTGTGTTATCCGTAATTTTTCCTTTTACTGTTGTTTGTGCAAAAGAAATTACAGATAAAAACATTACAAAAATCTTTAAGGTTGTCTTCATGTGTAAGAATTAGTTAATTTAATTTTGGGCTCAATTTAACTAAATATATGAAAACTTGTTAAGAAATAATCAAAAATATATGCACGCATAGTAAATTTTAATAAAAAACAATGTGCTAAAACAATAAATCCGTAAAAAAATAGCCTTTTTTTACGGATTTATTAATAATTCAGATTGCGTAATATCTACTCTACAGTTACTGACTTTGCTAAGTTACGCGGCTGATCTACATTCTTTTCTAACATCACAGCTATATGATAAGATAATAATTGAAGTGGTATTGTTGTAAGTAGTGGTGATAATGATTCTAAGGTTTCAGGGACTTCGATAGTATGGTCGGCTAATTTTTTAACGTCCACATCGCCTTCTGTAACAATAGCAATGATTTTTCCTTTTCTAGACTTTATTTCTTGAATATTACTAACAACTTTTTCATAATGTCCTTTTTTAGTAGCAATGACAAACACAGGCATTTGCTCGTCAATTAAAGCTATTGGGCCATGTTTCATCTCTGCTGCAGGATATCCTTCAGCATGAATATAAGAGATTTCCTTAAGTTTCAATGCCCCTTCTAAAGCAACGGGAAAATTATACCCTCTTCCTAGATAGAGACAATTAGTTGCGTTTTTGTAGGTGTCTGCAACGACTTTTATATGTTCATCAGATTCTAACGCTTTAGCAACCTTTTCTGGGATAAGTTCAAGTTGTTCTAAATGATAATGAAAATCTGATTTAGAAATAGCTCCTTTTTCCTTGGCTAATTTTAAAGCGATAAGTGTTAGAACAGTTATCTGTGTTGTAAAAGCTTTCGTAGAAGCAACTCCAATTTCTGGCCCAGCATGTGTATAGGCACCAGCATCAGTCTCTCTTGCAATACTAGAGCCAACAACATTACATACGCCAAATACAAAAGCACCGTGTTGTTTAGCTAATTTAATAGCAGCTAAAGTATCCGCTGTTTCACCTGATTGCGAAATGGCAATTACAACATCTTTATTGGTTATTACGGGGTTTCTATATCTAAATTCGGACGCGTATTCAACCTCCACAGGAATTCTGGCTAAATCTTCAAAAATATACTCTGCAACTAGACCTGCATGCCATGATGTACCACAGGCTACTATTATTATCCTATTAGCATTAAGAAATTTTTCTTTATGGTTTTCAACACCAGACATTCTTACAATGCCTTCTTTTGCTAATAAACGTCCGCGATAGGTGTCTCTAATAGCATGAGGTTGTTCATAAATTTCTTTTAGCATAAAATGCTCATATCCACCTTTTTCAATCTGTTCCAAATTGAATTTTAACTCTTGCATTAAAGGATTAACCAAAGAGTCATCCTTAATTTTTCTAATCTTAATTTTTTTGCCTAATCTAACAACAGCCATTTCTTCGTCTTCTAGGTATATGGCATTTTTAGTAAATTCTATAAACGGAGATGCATCACTAGCGATGAAAAATTCTTCTTCTCCAACTCCTATAGCCAAAGGGCTTCCTAGTTTGGCAACAACTATTTCGTTGGGTTTGTGTTTGTCAAAAACAGCAATAGCATAAGCGCCAACAACTTCATTTAATGCAATTTGAACGGCTTTTCCAAGCTTTACATTTTCTTTTTTCTTTACTTCCTCAATAAGATTAATTAAAACTTCAGTATCTGTATCTGATTGAAATGTATAACCACGTTTGATGAGTTCAGTTTTAATAGCTTCGTAGTTTTCTATTATTCCATTATGAATAATCACTAAATCACCAGAATTAGAATAATGAGGATGGGAATTGACATCGTTTGGCACACCATGCGTTGCCCAGCGTGTGTGTCCGATACCCAAATGACCGACTGTAGAAATTTCTCCTTCTAATCTTTGTTGTAAATCGGCTACTTTACCTTTTGTTTTTGATAGCTTAATGTTATTGCCATCATAAAGAGCTATGCCAGCACTATCGTAGCCTCTATACTCTAACCTTTGGAGTCCCTTTAAGATAATAGGGTAAGCATCTCTATGACCAATATATCCGACTATTCCACACATATTTTATTCTGTATTAAGAATTATTAATTGTTAGGGCAATCTATATCTGTTTCTAAACAGGTGTAAATAATTTCTAAAACTAAGCGTTT
>CAZBMY010000151.1:0-6093 GCA_964492855.1 uncultured Flavobacteriaceae bacterium | reverse complement strand
GGTGGTATACTTGCTGGGCTTTTTTTATTTATGACCATTTTCACCATGAGTCTCGGTTATTTTAAACCTTCACAACCTCAGAAAATTAAAATGTTGCCTATTGTAAGTTTCCTAAACCAGGATCAACATGACCAGTGGCGGTACATGACCTTAGGTTTTGGTGATCAAATGGCTTGGCTATCGGCGCAAACCAATGCCTTATCTGTTGATGGGAATTACCATTCTGCAAGACGACTTCCTGAATTAACAACACGACCTATCGAGCGTTTAGAAAATTCCAAATTCAAGGGTGTTGAAGGTATTGGGTCTTTACAACAGTTTTTGACAACTCCCGAAAAATACAACCTGAAATACATATTTTCTAATGATAAGTTTTACGATCCTATTCTATACTTCTGTGGATGGCAAAGATTACGACAATTAGAAAATGGTATCATGGTCTGGGAAAAATTAAATGTACCTCCATTATCATCTATTTTACCAAAAGATGATGTCGCTACATGGCAAAAAATATTGTGGGGCACAATACCCTTCTTAACTGTTCTCATTGCTTTTATTCTTAATGTACAGTTCTTATTAGTTCATGCTCTTAAAACAAGAAAAACTGCTTTGCCTGCATACATGAGTTTTCAGAATAATTATTCAAAATTCTCCAGAGGCATTTTACGTATTACTCACATTTGGTCTGTAATTTTAGCCATTATAGTCATGTGCGGCATATATCTATTTTATATAAAAAATGACTCACATCATTCTCCTGAAAATGCAGTTTTAGCTTATTATGATGCGCTTGACTTCAAAAAGTTTGAAAAGGCTTACAGTTTAATTAATCCAAAAAGTGAGCTTTCTATCTCACAATACATGTTAGAAATATCTGTAACAGACGGGTTATTGAGTTCATATGCGAAACTAGAATCTTTAAAAACAGAAACTATTAGCCAAACAGATAGTTTGGCAAGTCTAAAAGTTACAACAGATTGGATAACACCATTAGAGAAAATTGAGAAAGTTGACTTTAAAAAGCTTATGAAAATCAATGACAAATGGTATTTACAACCAGAAGACAAACCTAGTGACCTTCCGCCAGATCAATTATATTCTGATAATAGCACCACATTTTTTAATCAAGGTAGAAGACGCATAACAACAGAACAAACACATCACGAAGATGTATTAAAACAACCTGTTCTAGAAATATTAGATGCCAAACTTGTAAAGTACAATGATAGTTATGCGATAATAGGAGAAATTCAAAACATAGACAATGTACCTTCTGATGTTGTTTTAAAAGGAACGTTATACAACGACAACAATAAGGAGTTAGCTACATATAATGCTAAATATCATTTAAAGCATAAGCTATTGCCTAAGGAAGTTAGTTCTTTTAGAATAAATTTTGAAGGCATTGCCTGGTCAAAAACAAAAGACTCAATACCCAAAACATTTAATCCAGATGAGTTTACACCAGTCGAATTAGAAGAACAACCTACAAAATTCAATTTGCAAGCTGCTGGTAATGTTTCTGGATCTGATTTATTAAAAAACACAGCCGTTTCTGTTACTAAAACTAAAGACAACTATCTACATGGTAATATTATTAATACTGGAACTGAAGAAGTAACAATACCTCAGCTTTTAATCACTTATTACTCTGAAGACAAAAAATTAAAATGGGTAGATCATTTATTTTTAGAAGAAGGTTTACGTCAACAACGAAAACAATCCTTTAAATATGAATTAATTGATGACGCACCTCTTGAAATCATAACCAACGACATGAGTAATTGTTTTGTAAATGGATTACCAAACGACGCTATTTCAGATAAAATAATAACCAACCGGATTATAAATCATAATAAAGAAGAGCTACAAACCATTAGTCATAAAACATATGACTTTATAAAAATTGAAATAAACACTTATATAGGCAACCCAAATTAATGACCCTAAAACACATTTACATATCGTTAATTACAATTGTAATAATTGGTTTAACTACGTTAAAAAACGATAAACCTAAAGAAACGTATAGTTTAAAAACAGAGGTTACTTCAGTTTTTGCTGGTGATGTTATAAACTTGGAATTTAGTTCTAACTCAAACAATATGGTTCAGTTATATTGCTCTAATAGTTATGGTTCTGTACTTCTTAGTCCAGATATAGAAAATAAGGTGTTAAAATTTCATATTCCAGAATCAATTACTAAAAAATCTGGTGTTTTAAATTGGCAGCTTACAACCACATCAAATCCTCTTAGGGGAAAAATAACTGTTAAGCCAAAGCCAACCATAAAAACTATAGAAAGTTATCTAGGGCCACCAAGTATTGAGGCTGGTGGAACAGACTACACCATGCTTGTTGTTATCCCTACCGATGACCTAGATAATCCGTTAGCTGATAGCACTAAAGTACAGGTTAAACATCAATTTTTAGATCATCAAGTGAATAATTTGATTTTTACTAAAAACGGATTTGCCTACAAAAATATCTATTCTTACACCCCAAGCGGACGTATTTTAATTAGTTCAGAAAGTTTAGGACTCAACTCTAAAGAATATGACGTGAATGTAACGCCTGCAATTCCTACAAATTTTTCTATTAAAGCACGACGTATTCATGACTATGCAGATGGTAACCAAATTACAACTTTTGAAACCTCTATTATTAAAGACAGATATAACAATGTAATAAGTGATGGTAGCTTTGTCAGTTTTTACATCACTGACAAAAATGGGAATAAAACAGTGACTTCTGGCTCTTCCATTAATGGTGTAGCTAGATCTAAAATCTTGCATCCAGACCACGAAAACCAATGGACAATTAAGGCCTATATTGAAGGTATGGCAAATAGCAATAGTATAACCTTAGACTACAAACCAGCTGTCTCCGATTTTGAAGTAGCCTTTTCTGATGGTAACAGAATAATCCGTATAGGACCTCTACAAAGTTTTATGAACCAAAAAATACCTGATGGTTTAGCCGTTAAGCTTAAAGTTTATAACAACGATAAGCTTATTGATGAATTATTGCAAGAAAGTTATGATGGATATGTAAAATTTAAACTCAACGAAGACAGATTCTCAGCAACCAAATACAGTTTTGTAATTGAATCTGCTGGCATTACCAAATCTTATAACAACATCACTTATGAGTAGCATAAATAAAAACATATTGCGTGGTGTAATCCTTTTAATTTATATAGTTATTATGGCACTAGTTATTTACGGAATAGCTGCAATTTTTTCATATTTAAATACAGGTGCAGACCGAAGCACAATGTTACATACTGAAATTAAACAGGTAGACCAATACTTACCTGAGTTTAACTGGGAACCTCTAAATAATGAGGGCAGACCAATGGATCAGCAAACTCTTAAATCCATTGAGAATGATTACCTAGATGCTTGGTATGTTAAGCACATCTCATATAAAACAAATACAAAGACTGGTATAGACGATTATTATACTAAAAATGCACGTGTAAACATTTTTAATGTTATAAATGAAAATACTAAAAACCAAACTACCTTTGAAGGTACAAGTCTTGCTCACAATCCTAATCTAGAATTTTTTAGTGAAGATGGACAAATGGTCATCATCACAGATAAAGATGTCATTGAATACAAACGCATTTATAAAAACGAAAAATTTATAACAGAAATAAATGAGATATCCACATATAGAGTCACACTCTTATTAGAAGACGGATTCTGGAGAATACGTCATTTGATAAAAACTAAAAGCGAATTCTATCACCCAAAAATAAGAACAAAGTCCTTTACATTATCCAACACAAAAGGCATTAACTATTACCCTCAGGCAACACCATGGGACATGTATGGCAATGATTTTGATGCTACCGTAATTGCAGAAGATTTTAAAATAATTAAAAACTCTGGTCTAAATAGTGTACGGATTTTTGTGCCTTATGAAGATTTCGGAAAAGCTAATGTTAAAGTTGATAAATTAAAAAAGCTAGCGACAGTTTTAGATATTGCTGAAAGTAAAAATCTGAAAGTATTAGTAACACTATTTGATTTTTATGGCGATTATTCCATTTTAGACTGGACATTAAACCAAAGGCATGCCAAGACTATAATAGATCATATTAAAAATCATAAAGCACTTATGGGTTGGGATATTAAGAACGAACCTAATTTAGATTTCGAATCTAGAGGAAAAGACTTGGTGCAAGCTTGGTTAGGCAAAATGATAGATTTGGTAAAATTTAATGACCCTAATCATCCTATAACTATCGGTTGGTCTAATACAGAAAATGCTGATTTATTAGCCGATAAATTAGACTTTATATCATTTCACTATTACGAAGATTTAGAAAAATTATCTGACAGCTACGCCTCATTAAAATCAAAAATTAAGAATAAACCAATCGTAATCACAGAGTTTGGCATGTCATCGTATGATGGTTTTTGGAATCCTACAGGTCATAGCGAAATAGACCAAGCTAATTACCACAAAACCATTCAATCTATTTTTGATGCTAACGAGATACAATTTATGTCATGGACTTTATACGACTTTGTAGAAATACCAAAGGAAGTCGTTGGACGACTTCCTTGGAGACAAAATGCTCAGAAACATTTTGGATTTATAGATAAATGGGGGAATAAAAAACTATCGTATAAATCTATTTCAAAATAACTGTCTCATGAGCTTCTGTACATATTGATTTTCTATTTGATATATTATTGAATTCTTGGATATACATTTGAGCTATTTTAGACATAGGGTGCGCCGTTGCAGCTTTATAATTAGTTCTAGCAATATGTAATCGATGGGCCTCATTAGTTACTAAAATCTCTATGGCATAGGCTAAACTTTTAACGCTTGTTGGTTCAAAAAATTCACCTAAATAACCTTCGTCTTCTACTAGTAAAGCCAAGTCGCCGAGGTCAGGCATAACAACTGCTTTACCATAACTACCTGCTTGATGTAAAACTCCTGAGCTTCCTGTTGTAGATGTATAAGGAAAAACGACAACAGCACTTTCATTAAATATCACAGGGACATCTTGTTCTTCAACATAACCTGTAAATCGTACTTGTGGGACGTGTTGATACTCTTTTTTTACTTGTGCCAAATAACCTGGCACATTAGGATTGTCAGTACCTGCAATTACAACTTCTAAATCTAACCCAGTTGATTTTCTGACTATCTCTACAGCTTCAATCATACCCTCTACTTTTTTGTAAGTACCAAATTTTCCAAAAGTCATGATTTGTAATGGTCCTGATGGTAAATTATAGTCTGGCTCAGTAGGAATTTCAAAAGTCCCATGAGGTATTAATTTTACATTTGTGGCATTGTATTTTTTTTCAAGGATATCAACATATTTTTGCATAGTCACAGCAACAGTATCGGCTTGTAAAATAATTTTAGTAAGCGTAGAGCCGATAAATCCGTAAATCTTCTGCATCATTTTATTTGATGTAAATCCTGCACTTCCTAAATCTACTTCTTCAAGTATATTATGCAACAACACGATATTAGGAATCTTCTTAAGTTTACAAACTAATGGCAATAATAAACCTAATGCTGCAGCAACCTTTTTATCTCCAAACTTCATGAATTGCAAGTTGAACAATACAGAATCTGGCTGAGTTTTATTTATAGCCTTTGTTACTGAAAAGATGTTTGTATAGCTATTAAAAGACCAACATTCTTTTACTGTAATCTTACAACCTTGCTCTGTAAAAGTGATATCTTTGGAACCTTCTGTTCTATCTGTTAACAAAATTAGCTCAGTTACCTCTTTATTTTTTCTAAACTGCTTTACCAAGTGATATGCGTACTCATTTAAAGTGACTTTACTTGGCGGATATGCTGTTACGATTGCTAGTTTCATAATATGGTTTTTTAATTTTTATTTCTTATTTACATTACAAATTTGCAGCAAAAAAGTCATTAAAATTGTTTGGTGTAGTCGGGTTACATTTTTCTGTAGACGAATGGTAATTAGCTTTAGATTAGTTTTTTTTCTTCAGAATACTTTCGCCTTTAAAAAACAAAACTTGTATAACTAAAAGCAAAACCATTGCTACTATTTGCATGTGCACAACTTGCTCTAATGAT
>CAZBMY010000150.1:0-6117 GCA_964492855.1 uncultured Flavobacteriaceae bacterium | reverse complement strand
TTCTAATGTAATAGTATTATTTACTCTATATTAAACAACAATAAAACTATTCTACTTTAAATATATTCCGCCATCTTTAATCTCAATCTTACGAGCTTTATATAAGGAACCTATAGCTTTTTTGAAACTCTTTTTACTCATTTGTAAAATCTCTTTTATAGATTCTGGTGTGGATTTATCATTCAAAGGTAAAAAACCACTATTATCAGCCAATTCAGTTAAGATAAACTCTGCATTGGGTTCTATATTTCTGTAGCCTATTTGAGTTAAAGAGATATCTAATTTATTTCCTGGGCGTATTTTTTTAATAATTCCTTTTAACTTATCTCCAACACTAATATCTTTAAAAATTTCATCTTTAAAAATTAGACCTTGGTGTGTATTATTCACAATAACATTCATCCCGATATCAGATGGGTGTGAAACGATTAAGTCTACCTCTTCAAATTGTTCTACAGTTAACACTTTATTATCTAAAAAATGATTGGTTTTACTAGAGGCTACTAATCTTTCTGTTTCATCATCTAAGTAGCAATATACTAAATACCAACCCCCTGCTTTCATTTTAAAAGCCTGCTCCTTAAAGGGGCAAAACAATTCTTTTACAAGCCCCCAATCTAAAAAAGCACCGAATTTTGTGACTTGGTTACATCTCAACAAAGCAAAATTTCCTTTTTTAATATAAGGGTTGTCTGTAGTAGCTACTGGGCGTTCTTCATTATCTAAATAAGCAAAAATTTCAATCTCATCACCTATTTCAAAAGATTCTGGAACATAACGATTAGGCAATAGAATTTCATTGTCTTCATTATCGCCTAAGAATAATCCTGGTTCTGTATCTCTTAAAATCCTAAGTGTATTATGCTCGCCTAAATGTATCATACCGCAAAGGTATTGATATTAGTTTATAGAACTAAAAAAGCGTTAGTATATTTATTCATACTAACGCTTTATATTTTAAAAGTTAAAGAATCTTAGTAAACCGACTCTTTCTTAAAGTGCTTTACTAACATGTAATATATAACTGCTCTATATTTATTACGGTTAGAACGACCATACGTTTCTATAACGCTATCTATTGCACTATTTAAATCAGCGCTATCGCTAAGACCTAATTTTTTTATTAAAAAGTTATTTTTAACGGTTGCCAGTTCTTTATCATCAGAACCAGATACTGTAGATGAATCTGCATTGTAGATTGATGGTCCTAAACCAACTGTAACTTTGGTTAATAAATCCATATCAGGTGTCATACCGCATTTATCTTTTAAGTCAGCTGCGTATTTCTCAATAAGTTCGTCTCTTTTGCTCATGATTAATAGTTTTTTAAAGTTTAAATTTCTGTACTAAAGGTAACTATATTTTTAGACACATAAAAATCAAAAATGTCACATTAAGGTTTAACTAATTATGATATAAACTTGAAGTAATTTAAAAGAATCTCATCATTAATAGTCGAAGGTGTAAACACTTCCAATAATTTAGGTGTAGTAGAAATAGAATAAAACGATTCTAATGTCGACGTTAACTCTGTTTCATCTCTGGCAGAATTATATTCAAAACCAAACATATTACATAAATTCGAAGCATTAAGATTGTGTTTGGTCTCAAAATAAGTGTCAAAATTCTTGGTGTTTTTATGCCCAGGTAAAATTCTAAAAATTCCACCACCACTATTATTCACTACTATTATCCTAAAATTGTTTGGAATATAGTTGTTCCATAACGCATTGCTGTCATAAAAAAAACTTAAATCTCCAGTAATAAAAGTTACCCGTTCTTTTGAAGCTACTGCAGCACCTATAGCCGTACTTGTGCTACCGTCAATGCCGCTTGTGCCACGATTACAAAACACAGTAATTTCATTTTGTAGTTGAAACAATTGTGTATATCGAATAGCCGAGCTATTACCAACTTGTAGTTGACTGTTATTAGGAAGTGTTTTTAAAACGCTGTCAAAAACTATAAAATCTGAAAACGGAATGGTCTTCAAATACAAATTATGCATCTTGCGACGCTTATCTCTAATGAGTAGCCAATACGATTTATAGTTGCTTTCAACCTTGGCTGTTAACTCCGATAAAAATGATTTTAAAAATTCATTAGGCTTTGATTTGATGTGCTTATCTAATACAAAAAAGGTATCATTAGCATTAAAGACATCAACATGCCAATGGTGTTTAGGTTTATAATCTCTAAGAAATCGTTTTACTTTTTTTGACACGATTAATCCTCCAAATGTAAGTAATATCTCTGGCTGTAACTTTCTAAAATCGTCTTCCTCAAGTGGAGCAATGAGTTGATCTATACTTGGAAATATATTGTCGTGGTGTAAATTAGACGTCGTCTCTGTTAAAATTATAACACTATCATCTTTTGCTAAAGTATTCAGTAATTGAGTTTCAATAGAGTTAGGCTGAAGCGCACCAACAAGTACTAATTTTCGTTTTGCAATTTGCCAGATATCAGCACATGTTTCTATGTCCGAACTATCTAAATATTGATTCTTATTTGGAAGTTTAAAACGTTTTGGATTAATCGTCAATTTGTCTACGCTTTCATACAATGGCTCATCAAAAGGGATATTAATATGAACAGGTCCAGAATTTAGAACTGCTGCATGCAAAGCATTATGAACCTCAGTTTCATTTTGAGATTGAATATTTTCTTGAAGCCCTAATAATCTTTCAGCCTTATTTTCTAAGTTTTTAAACAATAGAACGTCTTCCTTATGTTTTTTGTCTGTCTCTTCTCGTAAATCGAGTTTTAGATTTGCACTATAAAATACGTGCTCACCATAAACATTTTTCTGCTTTATGGTTTGTCCATCACCTATATCTACCAAATGTTTAGGCCTGTCTGCAGATAACACAACTAAAGGAATTCTACTATAATAAGCTTCTGAAACTGCTGGGTAATAGTTTAATAAAGCACTACCAGATGTGCAAACCACAGCTGTTGGCTCCTGAGTCTGCTGTGCGATTCCCATAGCAAAAAAAGCAGCGCAACGCTCATCGACTATACTGTAGCATTTAAAATAGTCATCATTAGTAAAACTAATAGTTAAAGGCGCATTCCTACTACCTGGGGATATGATAATATGCTTAATTTTATGCGTCTTGCATAAGGTAACAACTGTTTGAGCTAAAGGAATTTTCGAGTAGTTCATTAGTATACAAAGATACGTAATTTCTCTTGGGACTTATCCTAATATATTACCAATAGTTTTTGCTTTATTCTGAGTTTCCTCCCATTCTTTTTCTGCAATAGAACCCTTTGTAATTCCGCCTCCAACATAAATAATAGCTGTATTGTTTTTTATTTGCATACAACGTAAGTTCACATAAAAGTTTGATTGCGTTTTCACAACACTATATGCGTTATTTTCAACATTACGACGATTAACATTTCTTGTTTTCAACAATTTAAGATTCAGTTCTCCTAAGAATCCTGTATAATATTCTCTATCATAATTTTCGTTCTCAAGAATAAACGATTTTGCTTCTTTTTTTGGAAATCCACAAACAGCGGGTGTAGGATGTAAAGCCTCAATAATAGACTTTAAATTAGACATATTGTTTATACGACTAATTAATCGGGTTTTGAGATGCCATAAATTTCCTGCTCTTATCGTTTCAACATCAGAAATACGGGTTTCTGATGTATATGGTGCAATTTTTTGTGATATAAAGTCAGTAACAATTTGCTGTTCTTCTAGTTCTTTTTCCGTCCAAATAGCTTCATTTTCCGAATTATATGATTGTGTGCCTGCTAAGGAAATAGTAGTGAGTTGTTGACCTTCTACTTTAAATAACAACTCTGGTGTCGCTCCAAGCCATAAACCTACTTTTGGATGATACCAGCAATATACCATTGCATTTTTATAGCTATTAAACAAACGTTTAAATATAGTTATTGGATTATCTGAAACTGGTCGTTCTTCATATCTAGATAAGACAATCTTTTGTAGGTCATTTGCTCCAATTTTTTCAAGACCTTTCTTTATTAAATCAACATGAAATGCCTCACCTTCAACAGAAGGTTGATATTCGATTATATCTAAAGCTTCAACCTCAATATTTGAAATCTCAAGCACATTGTGTTTACATTCACTTTGAGGAAAAACTACTGCCAGATTACTTAAATCAAAAGGAGAAAACACAAAACCACTTTCTGTAAATGAATTGGTTTTGTGTAGCTTATCATCATTTTGCAACCAACATTTTATGATAGAATTTATCGGGCGACTGTACACAACAAAAGGTAACTTATTGGTATACTGTTGCTCTAAATTCTTAAAAAACAAGGTTTGGTCCATTTACTTTTTCTTAGGTAAAGTAATAGTAGATAAGCGACAAATAGAAACCAAATTGTCGTCTTGGTCAGTCACTCTAATATCTAAAAGTTGAGTTGTACGACCTCGATGCAAGAAAGATGCTTTGGCATATATATAACCTTCTTTTACACTCTTTAAATGATTAGCAGTAATCTCTAAACCACGAACAAAGAACTCTTCAGTATTGATAAAAATATGCGAAGCAAAACTTCCAACACTTTCTGCTAAAGCAGCTGTAGCACCACCGTGTAAAACGCCATCTGGTTGATGCACTCTAGAGTTAACTGGCATCCGGGCTGTAAGAGTATCTTCGGTAAAATCTACAATCTCAATCTCTAATGTTTCCATTAGTGTATTTTTACTTGCAGCATTAGCTTTTTGTAGTAATTCTTGTTTAGAAATTTGCATAGTTATACCTACTTTTAGAGTCGGAATACAAAAATACTGAAAGTCCAAAGAATAATGAATTCAACCGAAAAAGAAATCACATATAAAACTAATAACTCATACGAAACTTTAAACAGGTTAACAGATGCTACTAAAAACGTCTGGTTAGTCTTTCATGGTATGGGTTATTTGAGTAAATATTTTTTGAAATACTTTAAAAGTTTAGATAAAAATGAAAACTACATCATAGCGCCACAAGCACCAAGCAAATATTACATTCAGCCAAAAATGCATGTTGGTGCTAACTGGTTGACACGAGATAATACTGAAGTTGGTATGCGAAATATTATGAATTACCTAGACGCTGTTATTGAAAATGAAATGATTCCTAAAGACAAAAACCTAATTGTATTTGGTTACTCGCAAGGGGTGAGTATAGCGACTAGATATGTTTCAAAACGGCAATTGCAACCATTACAACTGGTACTACATTCTGGAGGGATACCAAAAGAATTAACTCCAGATGACTATGGATATTTAAACGCTGACTGTAACGTAAAACTCATTTATGGTACCGAAGATGAATACTTAGATGAGGCACGCATTGAAATTGAACATAAACGCGCTAGTGAATTGTTTGGAGAACGCTTAGAAATTTTACCTTTTGAAGGAAAACATATTGTTAATGTAGATTATATAAATGCCTTAGTATGACAGCTCCAATTCTAGAAAATAAACGTGTAAAATTAAGTCTGTTAGATTTAAGTAATTATACCCATTTAGAAACTATTGCCCAAGAAAAAGACCTCATCTACTACTCGCCTTCCGACATATCAACTCCAGAAAAACTAAGAGATTATGTTCAAGTTGCTGTTGATGGGTATTATAATAAGACTATCATTCCTTTTATTATATATGATAAAGATAAACAAGCTTATGCTGGATCTACAAGATTTGGACTTATCGATTGGAGAAACAGGATCCTACATATTGGTTGGACATGGATTGGTCATAACTTTCAGGGTACTGGACTTAACTCTCATATGAAATTTCTAATGCTTCAATACGCTTTTGAAACCTTAGATTTTGAAAAAGTAGAATTTCGTATTGATGAAAGAAACCAAAAATCGCGACGAGCTGTTGAGAAACTTGGAGCAACTCTCGAAGGAATTTTACGTAAAGACAAACTTATGAAAGATGGTTTTAGACGAAGTACATGCTGCTATGGTATCTTAAAAGAGGAATGGCCGATTATAAACTCGACCATTTTTAAAGGTTTTTAGACGTCAATTCGAGTGTCCCGACTTCTTTGTCGAGATGTATCGAAAATGACGACTATAAAATTCTAGTTCTTGATAAAATTTGACTCTTTGTAATCGCCAAATTCACTCGAA
>CAZBMY010000149.1:4625-6141 GCA_964492855.1 uncultured Flavobacteriaceae bacterium | reverse complement strand
TACCTAAGACTTCATTGTTTATAATTATTAATGGTTTATTGGCAGACTTCATAAAAGCTTCAGCCTCTTCAACTGTTGAGTTTGGGACTGGAAAAGCTTCAACTTTCGAAATTTCAAAAACCCATGGACTTTTTTTGTCTTTTTCAGATTCACTTTCTTTAGGAGCTGTATGTCTATTGACAGTATTTAAACCGGTTACTATTTTCCAAGATTTTTCTTGCTTCTTTTTGTTATTACTATTCGTAGTAATTATTATAGCGCCATCTTTTGCTGCTTTACCATATAACTTTAATGCAGATTTATCTTTAATAACATCAAGACTTTCTATGTTATTAGGGTTTAAACTTTTAAACCTCTTTTTAGTAATACGTTTACCGTTTAAAATATATATAGGGTCTGTGTCCATTAGACCTCTTATGCGAACTGAATCACGAATTTTAAGGTTGCCTCTAGTAACAATTTTAGGATTAGTATTTAGTGTGCCAATAACTATAGTGTCTCTAGGATAATGGGTATATGATTTTATAGGTGTAGCATAACCTTCTACTACTACATTTATAGAATCGGTTTTTATTTTAAAATTATTTCCATCTTTATCTATCGTAAAATCATTTATTGTAATTGTTTTTGATGATTTTAATGTGCCAGATACATTACCGCTTTCCTCTTCTATTTCCTCAACCTCTTCGATAATCTCTTCCACAACCTCTTCTGTAACTTCTTCTACTAAGGGTTCTTCAATAATTTCTACAATGGTTTCTCCGTATTGCCCAACCGATACAGATTGTTCATCCTTTATAAAATAGAAATCCTTAATACCGTTTTTATCATCTGTTTTATAACTAGATGACCCAGTACTAAAATCAAAAGAGATACTTATATATGTAATGATGCCATCTGAGTTTCGCTTTATGTTTTTTATATCCATTGTAACACCTTCTTCTAGAAGGTCTGCCTTTATTTGGTCTAATTGATTATCAGACATCTTATTAGTAAAAGCTATCTCAATAGTATTATTTAGAGGTGTGTTTTCAAGACTACTATTGCTAACTGTTCTTTCTATGTAAACTTCTTTGGTGTTGAAACTCATCATAAAAATGGCAAATATTGGAAGTATAAATAATGACTTCCATCTGTGAATTGATTTTGATGGCTGTTTTTGTAACATAATGATTCGTTTTTTGATTAATGAATTATAAAAATTTGATGTAAGCTTTATGTTTTGATTTCCAACACTCGTCTTTAAAAGCAAACGTTGATAATCCGCTTTTGAGTCGGATGTTTTTTGTGCATTGGTATCTGCTATGTATTCTAAGTTTTGTTGAATATCTTTTTGATAAAACCATATCAACGGATTAAACCAAAATACGGCACAGGCTAAGCGAGATATAATCATATCCAATGAATGCCATTGTCTTACATGTACTTTCTCATGATTGAGTATAAGTTGTAACTCCTGGTTTGAAAATAAATTAGGGTTATATACAATCCATTTAAAGAACGAAAATGGTGAAAT
>CAZBMY010000149.1:0-4525 GCA_964492855.1 uncultured Flavobacteriaceae bacterium | reverse complement strand
ATAAGTGCACTCGATTTTAATAGGTAGTCCATCTTATTTTTTCTTTTCTATGATTTCAATAATTTCTTTAAGCTCATCCACACTTATTTTTTCTTCCTTAGCAAAAAAGGATACCATATTTTTATATGAATGATTAAAATATTGCGCAATAGCCGTATTCATAAACTTAGCTTTATAGTCTTCTTTACTGACTATTGGGTAGTATTGATGTGTTTTTCCGTATGCATTATACGCAACATAGCCTTTTTCTTCAAGATGTCTTATTATGGTAGATAGCGTATTGTAATGTGGCTTGTCTGCTTTTATTTCTGCTAAAACATCTTTTACAAAAGCCTTTTCCAACTTCCATAATATGTGCATTATTTCTTCTTCTTTGTTAGTGAGCTTTTGCATGATATTTATTGTTTTGTAATTAATGATGTTTCAAATATATAACTATTTTTATAGTTGTTAAACTATTTTTGTAGTTATTTAACAAAAAACTTAATATAACTAATGAAAAAGAGGTGAGCTTTATAACTCACCTCTTTAACATATAACTCTTTGTTTAGTATTATTTTTCTGTAATTGCTATAATGGCACCGTCCTTAGCTTTATCTCCATAAAGACTCATAGCAGTTTCTGGTTTTAAGACATCTACATCGCTCAGTTTATTAGCTTTTGCTAAATTATCTAATGTTTTAAAATCAGAAATTTCACCATCAATAATAATCAAAGTGTCTTTATCTGGGTTATCTACAAATCTAAATCTTTGATTATTGTCATTATCTGAAAGCATAGAGTTATTGCTACCAAAACTAAAGTTTTGCATAAACTTTTTTCTAAGCGCATCAATATCTAAAGAATCACTATCAAATAGGAGTTTGCTAGAATTTCCATTAAAAAAATCATCAAATTTAAAAATACGTGATTTACTTCCAAAGATAGAATCCATATCAAAAGGCAGAGAAGACCTATTTTTATTAAAAAAGCCAAACATACTAGCATTACCTTTACTATTACCTATATATAAGCTTCCGTTTTCACTACCAAATGTCATACTTTTAATAGGACGATTACTTGAAAATGAACTGCTAGTCTGTTGACCATTCTCAGATGAAAGCGTGATAGAAATTCCAGTGATTTCATCGTTTTCATTACGTTTAATATTACTAAAAGATGCTTCAATGCCATATTCTGAAAACATGTCTTTTATATTTTCAAAATCATCATCACTAGTAGATTGGTCTATAGTAACTTCTATAATAACTTGGGTTGAAGATTTTGTTTGTGCTTCAATAATATTACATGTTAAAAGCAATACAAATAAAACTAACATTGCGTTTGTAAATAATGTAACTGATTTCATAATCTTTTTAATTTATGATTGATAAATCAAAAATATTTAAGCTGAGGTAATGATGCCAATTTTTAACGCTATTTTAAAATTCAATGTTTAAGATTTTGTTAATTGACTACGGTTAATAAAATGGAAGTTCGATTGTAAATAGTATCTTCGCAAAAATTTAAAATGAATGAATGTATTACTCATCGTTATTGGATTAGTCTTACTTGTTGTTGGAGGAGAGTTTTTAGTTAGAGCTTCAGTAGGATTATCTTTTAAACTTAAGCTTTCTAAGCTTGTCATAGGAATGACGGTGGTCTCTTTTGCAACATCTGCCCCAGAGCTTTTGGTGAGTTTACAAGCAGCATTAGATGGTGTTAGTGATATTGCTTTGGGTAATGTTATAGGGTCAAATATTGCTAATATTGGTTTGGTTTTAGGATTAACAGCGATTATCTCTCCTTTATTAGTAGATAGAGAGTTTTATAAGCTAAACTGGCCAATGCTAATGTTTATGTCATTTGCACTTTATTTTTTCTTGAAAAATGACAACATACTTTCTACAGTCGAAGGTCTTATATTGTTTAGTGTTTTAGTTGTCTTTTTATTTTTACTCATTAGAGATTCGCGAAAAAAGACAAAAGCGAATATGAGTATCGGAGATATTGATGATAGTCTGGCTGTAGCATCAAATTTTAAAATAATCATCTGGCTTGTTATTGGGGCAATCGGACTGTATTTTGGTTCAGAGTGGTTAGTAGATGGTGCAAAAGGATTAGCAAAATCATTTGGTATAAGTGATTATGCAATTTCTGTTACAGTCATTGCAGTAGGGACTAGTGTTCCTGAATTAGCAGCATCTGTTATTGCAGCATTAAAGAAAGAGAAAGCTATTTCTTTAGGAAACCTTATTGGGTCAAATATTTTTAATATAGCATCCGTTTTAGGTTTAACTGCAATTGTAAAACCTATAGCTGTAGAATCTTCAAAAATATTGTCAACCAATATATTTTGGATGATTGGCTTTTCAGCAATACTTATTCCTCTTGTGTTTTTAGGAAAACGATTTTCTATCGGACGAAAAAAAGGACTATTACTCTTTATTGCTTATCTAATATTTGTAGGTTTAGCCTTTAGTTAACTTGTAACTTTTTCGCTAAAAGAAAAAACGACTGAATTTTAAGTTATACTTAAAAAACAGTCGCTTTATATAGTTTTAAAATCTAGCTTAAGAAATATTCGCTGACTTTACCGTTTTTACAATGCGTCCTGCAATTTTATAAGGATCACCATTAGAAGCAGGTCTTCTGTCTTCTAACCAGCCTTTCCAGCCTTTTTCTACTGTAATAATAGGGATGCGTATTGATGCTCCTCTATCAGATATACCATAGCTAAAATCATCTACATGGGCTGTTTCGTGTAAGCCAGTTAAACGCTCATCATTAAACTCTCCATATACCGCCATATGCTCTTTCACTACTGGTCTAAAGGCTTCACATATTTTTTCGTATGTTTCTTGAGAACCACAAGTTCTTAGTGTTGTATTTGAGAAGTTAGCATGCATACCAGAACCATTCCAATCGCCTTTTACAGGTTTAGGATGGTACTCTATGTAGTAGCCATACTGCTCCGTTAAACGGTCTAGTAAGTAGCGTGCTATCCAGATTTCGTCACCGGCTTTCTTTGCACCTTTAGCAAACAGTTGAAATTCCCATTGACCTGAAGCAACTTCTTGGTTTATACCCTCAAAGTTAAGTCCAGCTGCAATACATAAATCAGCATGCTCTTCAACAAAATCTCTACCATGTGTATTTCTACCGCCAACAGAACAGTAGTACATACCTTGAGGTCCAGGATACCCACCAATAGGGAAGCCTAAGGGTAACTGTGTGTCTTTATCCATTATAAAATACTCTTGCTCAAAACCAAACCAGAAATCATTATCGTCATCATCTATAGTAGCTCTACCATTAGACTCGTGTGGTGTTCCATCAGCATTTAAAACTTCAGTCATAACCAAATAACCATCATTACGTGCTGGATCTGGGTAAATTGCTACAGGTTTTAAAAGGCAATCAGATGACCCACCTTCAGCTTGTTTTGTAGAAGAGCCATCAAAAGACCAGATTGGGCAATCTTCTAATTTACCACTAAAGTTATCTTCAACTTTAGTCTTACTTCTCATGTTTTGTGTCGGCTTATAACCGTCTAACCAAATATATTCTAACTTGGATTTGCTCATTTTGTGTTGTGTTAAATTAGCGAAAGACCAAAGATAATTTTTTTTCATTTTTCATTTCAAAAATTATAGACAGTTTAGTCATTTTTATGAATTTCTTATTAACAAGAAGTTATTTTTTATTAACTACAATCTTTTCGCTATTATTTTTATAATTCGTTAACAAGAAATGCAATCATTTAATTAATTTTGATCCCGTAATAATTTCAAATAAATTATGAGTCAAGATATTAGTAAACGATATGCGCAAAGAGGAGTTTCTGCTTCAAAAGAAGATGTTCATAATGCAATAAAAAATATAGATAAAGGATTGTTTCCTAAAGCATTTTGCAAAATCGTACCAGATCATTTGACTAATGATGATGATTATTGCTTAATTATGCATGCCGATGGCGCAGGTACAAAGTCATCATTAGCGTATATGTATTGGAAAGAAACTGGTGATCTTTCGGTTTGGAAAGGTATTGCACAAGATGCATTAATCATGAATATTGATGATTTACTTTGTGTAGGCGCAACAGATAATATAATGTTGTCTTCTACAATAGGAAGAAATAAAAATCTAATACCTGGCGAAGTTATTTCTGCAATCATTAATGGTACAGAAGCTCTTATCGAAGATTTAAAATCTCATGGCGTTACGATACATTCTACAGGTGGAGAAACTGCAGATGTAGGTGATTTAGTAAGAACTATAATTGTAGATAGTACAGTTACTGCAAGAATGAAACGCAGTAATGTTATTGATAATGCAAACATATCTGAAGGCGATGTTATTATTGGATTAGAATCTTTTGGTCAAGCAACCTATGAAACTGAATATAACGGCGGCATGGGAAGTAATGGCTTAACATCTGCACGTCATGACGTATTTGACAAGTATTTAGCAGATAAATATCCTGAAAGTTTTGATGCTGCAGTACCAGAAGACTTAGTATATTCCGGAAAAGTAAAATTAACAG
>CAZBMY010000148.1:0-6179 GCA_964492855.1 uncultured Flavobacteriaceae bacterium | reverse complement strand
AATCTCCAATCTCCAATCGTTAATCCTTATCTTCCTTTAAAATTAGGTTTGCGTTTTTCTATAAATGCAGCAACCCCTTCTTTATAATCTTCACTTTGCGCTGCTTCAATTTGTAATTTAGATTCTAATGCTAATTGCTCGTACAATGTATTGGTCATAGATTGGTTAAACAATTCTTTAATAAACCCAAGAGCTTTAGTAGGCATATTAGCTAATTTAAGAGCTAATTTATTAATGGTGTCATCAAATTCATCTAATGTGACGCATTTGTAAATCATACCCATTTTTTCAGCTTCTTCTGCCCCAATTTTATCACCAAGCATTGCCAAAGCTTGTGCTTTTTGAAAACCGATTAAACGTGGCAAGAAGAACGTTCCAGCACTATCTGGCACTAAGCCAATTAAACTAAATGCTTGAATAAAACTTACTTTGTTATGTGCTACTACAATGTCACAAGCTAAAGCGATATTTGCACCCGCACCCGCAGCAACACCATTAATTGCACCAATAATGGGTTTTTTAATTGCCCGTATTCTCGTGATTATTGGATTGTAATGTTCTTCAAGGATTTTTTTAAATCCTGGATTTAATTCTGGATCTGTAACTTCTTTTAAATCTTGACCTGCACAAAATGCTTTTCCATTGCCCGAAAGTACAATGGCTCTTACTTCAGCATTTGTTTCGCAATCGTCTAAAGTGTTCTGAAGACTCAATGCCATTTCGCGGTTGAAGCTATTAAAAACCTCTGGCCTGTTTAGCGTGATATATGCTATTTTATTTTCAATTTTAAATTGAATGCTTTTACTCATAGTTTCTTAATTAGATGCCTAATATCAAAGGAATTGATTACTTCAAACATTTAAAATAATCAAAAGGTTCTTGACAATCATCACATTGAAATTGTGCTTTGCATGCTGTTGAACCAAACTGACTTACTAATTTGGTATTTTGCGAGCCACAATTAGTACATTTTACCAATCGTTTCTCATTTAATAATACATCTTTATCAGCTTCAGCGTCTAAAGGAGCAGCAATACCATAATCTTCAAGTGCTTTTCTACCTTTTGGTGTAATCCAATCGGTGGTCCAAGCTGGCGATAAAACTAATTCAACAGAAGCATTATATCCAGCGTCTTTAAGTGCAGCTTTAATATCATCACCAATAACATCCATAGCAGGGCAACCACTGTAAGTTGGAGTAATACTTACCCTTACTTCTTTATTATGCAAAACAGCAGACCTTACTACTCCCATTTCCATGATAGAAAGCACCGGAATTTCAGGGTCAGAAACTTTCTCAAGAACTGGAATTAAGATTTGGTCTATGTTTTGCTCTGTTGTTGTCATACATATTGGAGATTGTCGATTAACGATTTTTGAATTGCTCACTCTTAAATCTAAAATCATCACTCTTCAATCGTTACTTTTTCTACCATTCAGAATTTGGATAAGCGCGTTGCATGTATTGCAAATCGCTTAAAATATAACCCATGTGTTCTGTGTGAACACCTTCTTTGCCTCCTTTTTGAAACCATTTTGATTCTGGAGTAATTAGTGTAGCAGTAGCTAAAACTTCTGAGACTCTCTGGTAATAGGTTTCTTTTAGTTTAGATGTATCTACTCCTATACCTTGATTAATCATTTCTTTATCTGCTGGGGTCTGATGAAAAAGTTCATCAGTATAAGTCCATAAGCTATCTAGCGCATTTTGCATTTTCTCTTTACTTTCTACAGTACCATCGCCTAAGCGTTTTATCCAATCAGAAGAAAAGCGTTCGTGATAGCTTACTTCTTTAATCGATTTTTTTGCAATTGCCGATAAGGTGATGTCTTGACTTTTTTGCAAATCGTTTAAGAATAATAAGTGATAGGTGTCAAATAAAAATTGTCTGCATATTGTATAAGCAAAGTCAGTATTTGGCTGTTCGACTAATAATACGTTTACATATTCACGTTCTTTACGTAGCATCGCAATATCATCTTCAGTTTTATTTTTACCATCTACTTTAGCAGCATACTGGTAATAGCTTCGTACCTGCCCTAATAAGTCTAAAGAGATATTAGTACAAGCAATGTCAGTTTCTAAACTAGGACCATGACCACAGAGTTCACCCAAACGTTGCCCTAGAATTAGACAATTGTCTGCGATGCCCAGTATATATTTATATAAGTTTTGTTTCATAAAATGAATTTGAATTTGAAATCGAAAGTCGACATCAAATTATAGTTACTATTCATATTTTCAGTTTCAGTTTCAACTCTTCTTCTTACATGTGTTTTACTTCATCTGGTAGCTCATAAAAAGTAGGGTGACGGTAAATTTTGTCTTGAGCAGGTTCAAAAAGCTCTCCGTTATTTTCTGGATTAGAAGCCGAAATATTCTTTGACTCTGTTACCCAAATACTAATACCTTCGCTACGTCTGGTATACACATCACGAGCGTTAGCTAAAGCCATTTCGGCATCTGATGCGTGAAGACTACCTACGTGACGATGTTCTAATCCGTTTTTACTTCTAATGAAGATTTCCCAAAGGGGCCAGTTCTTATCCATATTAAATTTGAAATTGAAATTGAATTCGAAAATGAAATATTATAAATTCAATTTATGTTTTTTATTCTTGTTACTATGATTCTAATTAGTTGGTCATTTTCATCTTTTAGATGATTTAATTCTTCGTCAGAAAATAATTTCGCTTTTGTTTGAATATTTAGATTTCGTAATGACTCTCTTAATTCTTTTAAGCAAATTCTTAGCTTGTGAATTTTATCTTTATCTGTTCCTGCACCTAATACTTCTCCATAATTTAAAGCAGACGAGGAAGAAGATCTTATTAATTGTTTTGCTAAATAGTCGCCTGCATAAGACATTGGTTTTTTGTTATACAATATGATAATTTGAGCGGCGTAATCTTCAAGTCGTTCTGTTAAGTCATATTTTTTATCGTTCATTTTCGATTTCAAGTTCAGATTCAATCTTTAAACAACTTGTTTTTTATTTGCTTTTTTCTCGGCATGCGCCATTGCAGCATCTCTTACCCATTCGCCATTTTCCCATGCATTTACTCGTGCACTAAGACGTTCTTTGTTACAAGGTCCGTGACCTTTAACCACTTGCCAAAATTCATCCCAATCAATTGCTCCAAAATCGTAGCTTTTTTTCTTTTTATTCCACTTTAAATCTGGGTCAGGAATAGTAAGTCCGATTAAATCTGCTTGAGGAGCGGTTTGATCAATAAATTGTTGACGTAATTCATCATTAGTTTTCCGCTTTAATTTCCACTTCATAGATTGTTCTGTATGTACAGATGCATCATCTGTTGGACCAAGCATCATTAAAGAAGGCCACCACCAACGGTTTAATGCGTCTTGCGCCATTTCTTTTTGTTCTGGAGTTCCATTCGCCAGTTTTATCATTATTTCATATCCTTGACGTTGATGAAAACTTTCTTCTTTACATACTCTAACCATAGCTCTAGCATAAGGTCCATAAGAGGTATTACATAAAGGGACTTGATTAATTATAGCCGCACCATCTACCAACCAACCAATGGCACCCATATCTGCCCATGTTAGTGTTGGGTAATTAAAAATACTTGAGTATTTTGCTTTTCCAGTGTGTAATTGTTCATATAATTCGTTTCTAGAAACACCTAAGGTTTCACAAGCACTATACAAGTACAGTCCATGACCAGCTTCGTCTTGAACTTTGGCTAATAAAGCTACTTTTCGCCTTAAAGAGGGTGCTCTGGTTATCCAATTACCTTCAGGTAGCATTCCTACAATTTCTGAATGCGCATGTTGTGACATTTGCCTAATATGCGTTTTGCGATACTTTTCGGGCATCCAGTCTTTCGGTTCAATTTTTTCATTTCTAGCAATTTTAGCCTCAAATTGCTCTTCTAAATTTTTGATTTTTTCTTCACTCATAACTAATACGAATTTTATTTACACGTCAAAATCAACTACTACTTTTTCTGTAGTAGGTACTGCTTGGCAACTCAACACTAATTTTTGAGCAAGCTCATTTGCGTCTAAAGCATAGTTTATTTTCATTTCTACAGCCCCTTCAATTATACGACATTTACAAGTGCTACATACACCGCCTTTACAAGCGAAAGGTAAGTCTGCTCCTGCTGCTAAGGCACCATCAAGAATGTTGTCATGCTCATCTGCCATTACAAAATGAAATTCTTTGCTACCGTCAATAATGGTAACTGCGGTACCATCTACCTTTTGTTCAAGAATTTCAGAGATGTGTTTCTCATTTTCTGCCGAATCGCCAGAGAAAAACAACTCGAAATGAATTTTTTCTTTTGCCAAACCTGCTGCTTGCATTTCATCACGTATCAAGAATATCATTTCTTGCGGCCCACAGATAAAACAGTCATCAGTATCTTTAATATCTATAAAAGAACGCGTTAATAATTGAAGTTTTTCACTGGTAAAACGACCATTTAAAAAAGGAATATCACGTTGTTCTTTAGTTAAAAAGTAAAAGACCTGAAATCTTTCTAAATATTGATTTTTAAGTTGTTCAATCTCTTCTTTTAATATTATAGATTTTGCTCTTCTGTTTACATAGAACAATTTAAAAGTACTCTTAGGCTCTTGTTTTAAATGTGCCTTTATAATTGATAAAATAGGAGTAATACCACTACCGGCAGCAAAAGCGATATAATTTTTCGCAGCTTTAGGAGTGATTTTAATATGAAAATCTCCACTTGGAGGCATCACTTTAAGTGTATCTCCAGATTTTAAGTTTGTGTTTGCATAGGTTGAAAATACCCCATTAGGAATCTGTTTTATAGCCACTTTCCATTCATTCTCAAACGGACTTGAGCACAAGGAGTAAGAGCGACGTACATCTTTATCTTGTATAAGAGTTTCTAAAGTTAGGTACTGACCCTGTTTAAAATTGAAAACTTCTTTTTGATGGTCAGCTACTTCAAAAGAAATAACGGAACAGTCCTCAGTAGTCTTTTCAATATTAGAAACAGTAAGTTCATGAAAATCTGGCATACATAAATTGATTTACACAAATTTAACTAACAATTGTTAGTTTTCCAAATATTTAAATATCAACAACTAGATATCAGTGAGTTATCTTTTACAAGATAAGATTTTAAGTGCGGATACCGTCTAATAATACACGAATCATATCGACTTTAAGTTTTTCTTTATCCATGTGTTCTTGACGAGGAAACCAAATGTATAATGATCTCAAGGTAGTTAGAATAGAAAACAACATTGTTTCAGAATTCACATTTTTAATTGCCCCTACTTCAATTCCGTTTTCAATAATTAGTTTGAAATTATTCTCGTATTGCTTGCGCATTTTTTTAAAGTGTACCAAATTATCACTTTCTAAGTACATCCAATCATTCTGTAAAGAAGCTGTTCCGTGGGGGTCGTTTAAGGTAATTTCAATGTGATGAATGATAATGCTTTTTATTTTTTCGACAGGAGTTAAATCATTATCCATTACAGATGCCATGCTATCTGTAAATTGTTCTGCCATAGAAATTATTACGGTAGAAAGTATTTCTTGTTTCGATGCGATATGATTGTATAAACTAGCTGCTTTTATGCCCATCTCCTCTGCAAGAACACGCATGGTAACATTTTTATAACCTAATTTATTAAAAAGTAAAGAAGCTGTTTTTACTATTTCTAACTTTCTATCTGTAAATCCTTGCATTTTATTTTTTCTAACAATTGCAATTTACAGATAGAAAACTAAACCTTAAAAGTAAAGGAACAGATGTTTATAAAACATCATTTAAATAGGGTGTAAAAAAAGCCTCTCTTTTTAGAGAAGCTTTAAGTAATTTTATTTTAAGTTAATCAGTAAGTTTTAAACAATACCTACAAAACTTAATAAAATAGCTAATGGAATACCAATTAAAATTGTCATTAGTGCAAAAACCATTACTTTTAAAACCCCCGTTAAGAGGTCAGGGCTGTTTGACGTATTTTCTTTCATAATCATATAGTTTGGTCTCAATGTACATAATTATTAATTGAATTACACTGATAATCAGGCATCTATTCGACGAAATGCGCATTTTTATATGTGTTTGGTAGAAAATGATGTTTCTAATTTAAAAGAATAAAATTTAGAGATTTTCTTTTAAGTAGGTCATTATTTTATTTGTAGCACCCATTTTAGTATTAATAT
>CAZBMY010000147.1:0-6183 GCA_964492855.1 uncultured Flavobacteriaceae bacterium | reverse complement strand
GAATTTTTCTAAAGAATTTTATCATTGGTAGTAGCTTCTGGTAATGAGGTACAACGTGTTTGTGTATGATTTCGTTGCGTATTTCAACTACTAATTTAGAAAATACAAACCGAATATAAAATACGCAAGAATTTTCATAGTAAGTTAAGTACTAATAATGATTATAGCAATTATTAACTTTTTTGTTTTATGTAAATTCTAAAACCATTTAATCTTCACCTAGAGGAAACTTTTGTTTAATTTTATCTAAGCACAAATTGTGTATACTTCCTATATGTGTATGCGTTTTGTTTAAGTTAGGCTCATAAGTGTTATTCTGTACTTGATCACCAATTTGTTTATAAGCATCTCTAAAACTTAGGCCATCGAAGACCAAATTATTAATACTATCTACAGTAAATAAGTATTTATACTTTTCATCATTAAGGTTTATATCTTTTATGATGATTTGTTGAATAGAATAATTGAAGATGTCTAAAATAGTTTTTACATCTTCAAAAGCATTGATGCTATTTTCTTTTAATAATTGAAAATCTCTGTGGTATCCGCTAGGTAAGTTATTAGTAACTAAAAGCATTTCGGTATGTAAAGCCTGAATTTTATTGCATTTTCCTCTAATCAATTCAAAAACATCAGGGTTTTTTTTATGTGGCATAATACTACTACCTGTAGTTAGCTCATCTGGGAAACTGATAAATCCAAAATTCTGACTCATGTATAAGCAAATATCCATTGCAAATCGCGATAATGTATTGCATAATCCACCCAGAGCACTTGAAATAGCACGCTCGTTTTTTCCTCTACTGAGTTGTGCTGCAACGACATTATATTTTAGAGTAGAAAAGCCCAAGACTTCTGTTGTTATAGATCTATCTATCGGAAACGAACTTCCATAACCTGCAGCAGAACCTAGTGGGTTTTGGTCAACTATTTTTGATACAGCATTAAGCAAGTAAACATCATCAATTAATAATTCGGCATAGGCAGAAAACCATAACCCAAAAGAGGATGGCATTGCAACTTGAAGATGCGTATACCCAGGTAATAATTGTGCTTTATGTGTTTCGGATAACTCTAGTAGTGTTTTAAAGAAGGTTTCAACCTTTTCTATAATTAGCTTTAGGTTTTCTTTATAATAAAGCTGAAGCGCTACTAAAACCTGATCGTTTCTTGAGCGCGCAGTATGAATCTTTTTTCCGACGTCTCCTAAGCTTTTAGTAAGCTCATATTCAATCTTAGAATGTACGTCTTCAAAGTTATCTTCTATGCAAAAACTACCATTAGCAATAGACTCTAATATGATTTGTAATTCTGTTTTAAGTAGTTGTAATTCTTCCGAAGAAATAATACCTATAGACTCTAGCATTATAGCATGTGCTAACGATGCTTCAATATCATATTTAGCAATATACATATCTATCTCTCTATCGTTACCTACTGTAAACTCTTCGATTTTTTTATCTATAGAAAACCCTTTGTCCCACAATTTCATAATACGTTGTTTAATAATTTAATATACATTTTTATGCCGTCTTCAATCTCTGATATGTAAATAAACTCATCTGCTGTGTGCGAGCGTTTACTATCTCCTGGGCCAAGCTTTAATGACGGGCAACTTAATACAGCTTGGTCCGATAAGGTTGGTGACCCATACGTATCTCTTCCTAATGCAATGCCAGCTTTAACAAGAGGATGACTTATAGGAATAGAAGAGGAGTTTAATCGCAAACTACGAGGCGTAATACTAGTACAAGGTGATTCTTTGGTAAGAATAGCCGAAATTTCTTGATTTGTGTACTTATCATTAACGCGTACATCTATAACTAAATCAACTTCTGACGGTACGGCATTGTGCTGCTGCCCAGCATTTATCTGTGTGACAGTCATTTTTACGTCACCCAAAACAGTAGATGTCTTTTTGAACTCGTAATCTTTAAACCATTTTAAGACGTCAATAGTATTGTAAATGGCATTATCTGTATTTTGGTGTGCAGCATGGCTAGCCGTGCCTTTTACTTTGGCATCAAACACTACCAAACCTTTTTCTGCAATAGCCAAGTTCATTAATGTAGGTTCGCCAACTATAGCAACATCTATCTCTGGAATAATTTTTAGCATACTGTTTAAACCATTCTTCCCACTGTTTTCTTCTTCAGCAGATGCAACTATAACAAGGTTGTAATTTAAGTTTTTGTTATTGTAGAAGTATGCAAATGTTGCTAATAATGATACTAAACAACCACCTGCATCATTACTTCCTAGACCATAGAGTTTTCCGTCTTCTATAATAGCTTTAAAAGGGTCTTTTGTATAGCCTTTATTTGGTCTTACTGTATCATGATGAGAATTGAGTAAAAGTGTTGGTTTTTTAACATCAAAATGGTTATTAACGGCCCAAATGTTATGCTTTGTTCGTTTAAAAGGTATCTCATAATGCTTAAGCCAATCCTCAATTAAAACAGCTGTATGGTCTTCTTCTGTAGAAAACGATGGTGTTTCTATTAGTTGTTTAAGTAAAGCTATTGCTTTTGGTGTTAATTGTTCTATCATTTTTGAATAGTTGTATAAGTAGCGCTTGTATCAAATAGCATGTGAGGTTTACCAATGCACACCTTTTCTACATTATTATGTAGGGCGTGAAAACAGTTATTGAGTTTAGGAAGCATACCGTCTGAAATACGACCGTCGCTAATTAGTTTTTTATAAGAATTTGAGTTTATAGTTTCAATAACTGAATCATCATTTGTAATATCTTTTAAAACACCGTTCTTCTCAAAACAATAATACAGTTCTGTTTTAAATGTTGTTGCTAGACCTATAGCTAGTTCTGAAGCAATAGTATCTGCATTGGTATTGAGCAACTGTCCATTTTTATCGTGTGTTATAGCACAAAAAACAGGAACAATATTAGCACTTAGTAACATGTGTAGTACATCTGTTTTAACAAACTTTATATCTCCGACAAAACCATAATCTACAGTTTGTACTGGTCTTTTTTCTGATATAATAGTATTGCCATCCGCACCTGAGAAGCCTATAGCATTACAGTCATTTGCTTGAAGTTTGGCGACAATGGTTTTGTTTATTTTTCCAGCATAAACCATGGTTATAATTTCTAAAGTATCTGCGTCTGTAATGCGTCTACCATTGTTTAGTTTTACAGGAATATTTAATTTCTTAGCGAGTTGAGTTGCTAGTTTACCACCACCATGAACTAGTAATTTATGTCCTTTAAGGTTTTTAAAATTACTTAAGAATGAATTTAGAGCGTTGCTATCGTCTATAATGTTTCCACCTATTTTAATAATCTTTAATGTTTCCATACTAAAGGTTTTCTAACAGTTGTTTAAGTACAGCCTGAGCTGCATAAGTTCTATTATTAGCTTGCTCAATAACTAAGGACTGATTACTATCTAAAATAGCATCTTCTACAACAACGTTTCGTCTTACAGGCAAGCAGTGCATAAATTTTGCAGTATTTAACTTAGTCGCTGTCATCATCCAATCGTTGTCTGTAGATATGATTTGACCATATTGGTTATAACTACTCCAATTTTTTACATAAACAAAATCAGCATCCTTTAAAGCATCTTCTTGGTTATAGTTTATCGCAACTTCTTTTGTTATTTCTGGATTTAGATTATAACCCTCAGGATGGGTAATTACAAAATTAACATCTAGTCTTTGCATCATTTTCACAAATGAGTTTGGTACGGCTTGAGGCAAAGCTTTTGGGTGAGGTGCCCAAGAGAGAACAACCTTAGGTTTTTTAGAGGATTTAAACTCTTCAATAGTTACGGCATCTGTTAGAGCTTGGAGTGGGTGAGCAGTAGCGCTTTCCATACTAATTATAGGTACTGTAGCATACTTTACAAAACTATTTATAATATATTCTGACTCGTCTTTTTCCTTGTCCTTTAACTCGGGGAATGCTCTTAATGCAATAATGTCTGCGTATTGCGATAGTACTTTACAGGCTTCTTTAATATGTTCTGCAGAGTTTAAATTCATAACCGTACCATCTTCAAATTCTAAATTCCAAGTGTCGCTTATGTTTAAAACCATTACATCCATTCCTAAGTTTTTTGCTGCTTTTTCAGTACTTAACCTTGTTCTTAGGCTAGAATTAAAAAAAAGCATAATCAATGTTTTATTTTGCCCTAGGTCTTTATGTTTAAAAGGATGATGCTTTAAGTCTAAAACGTCTTTTATAGTTTTATCGCTATTTTTTATATCGTTTATATCTGTATATTTTTTCATGTTAGTGCAATTTTTAGTGCATTAAAGAAGACATCTATATGCTTTTTTTGAATGATTAGTGGTGGAAGTATTCTTAAAAGGTTAGGGTTTTTAGAGTTTCCAGTAAATATATAATGGTCATAGATTAATGTTTGTCGCAATTCTTTAACAGGAAAGTCAAATTCTAGACCTAGCATTAAGCCTCTTCCTTTGATTTGCTTTACGGCCATTATTTTATTTGCTTCTTTGAAAAAATAGTGAGACATCGTATTAGCATGTTGCATTAACTTGCTCGTTTTTAATACATCTAAAACAGTAATAGCAGCTGTACAAGCTAAATGATTACCACCAAAGGTCGTACCTAATAGTCCATGTGATGCCTGTATATCTTTGTGAATCAAAATACCACCTACAGGGAAGCCATTTCCCATGCCTTTTGCCATAGAAATAATATCAGGCTTTACATTGTGTTTCTGAAATGCGAAAAAGTCGCCTGTTCGCCCAAAACCAGATTGAATTTCGTCTGCAATTAGCGTCGTATTATAAATTTTACATAATTCTTCTATGCGCTTATAGAAGGATGTTGATATCTCATCTAAACCTCCAACACCTTGTATGGTTTCTATAATAACAGCACATACATCACCATTTTTAAGGGTGCTTTCAACTTTGTTGATGTCCCCAAAATCAATAAAATCAACATCTTGCTGTGCATTTATTGGAGCAATGATTTTTTTGTTATCAGTAGCTGCTACAGCTGCAGAAGTTCTGCCATGAAACGCATTTTTAAAAGCAATAACTTTATGCTTACCTGTATGAAAAGAGGCTAGTTTTAAAGCATTTTCATTGGCTTCTGCACCAGAGTTGCATAGAAATAAGTTGTAATCTTTACATTCTGACAATGCTGTTAATTTTTCAGCTAATTCACACTGCAAAGGGTTTTGAACAGAATTACTATAATAGCCTATAGTATTAATTTGTTTGCTTATGTTTTTTATATAGTCAGGATGAGAATGACCAATAGAAATTACAGCATGACCACCGTATAAATCTAAATATTCATTACCGTTAGTATCATACAAATACACATCTTTTGCTTTCACAGGGGTGATATCAAATAGAGGATATACATCAAATAGATTCATGATTTTTTAATATTAAATTATATACCGGTTTAGAAATAGCTTCCTTTTAGCATGAGACCTTCTGTTTCATCAAAACCAAACATTAAGTTCATGTTCTGAATAGCTTGTCCAGAAGCTCCTTTTATTAAGTTATCGATAACACTTGTTATTAGTAATTTATCGCCGTGCTTTTGTAAGTGAATTAAACATTTATTTGTATTTACGACTTGTTTTAAGTGTATGTTTTCATCAGAAATAAATGTAAACAAGGCGTCTTTATAATAGGCATTGTATAAAGATTTTGCATCAATTAAGCTTACATCACATTTTGTGTAAACTGACGCATATATGCCTCTAGAAAAATTACCACGGTTAGGAATAAAATTTATATCTGACTTAAACTCGTTTTGTAATTGGCCTAAAGATTGTTTAACTTCTCCTAAATGTTGATGTGTAAAAGGTTTGTAGCTTGAATAGTTATTATCTCTCCAAGTAAAATGTGTTGTTTTAGATAAAGAACTTCCTGCGCCTGTAGCTCCAGTAACCGCGTTAACGTGTATCTCATTGTTTAAAATTCCATTTTGTGCCAAGGGTAGAAGTGCTAGTTGTATTGCTGTAGCAAAACAACCAGGATTTGCAATATATTGAGACGATTTTATTTTTTCTTTTTGAAGCTCTGGCAAACCGTAAACAAAGGTTTTGCCTTTAAATATTTCATTATTCTCTAACCTAAAGTCATTGCTGAGGTCTATTATTTTGGTTTTACTAGAAAACGCATTGTTTTCTATAAATAAACTAGAATTACCATGACCTAAGCATA
>CAZBMY010000146.1:1240-6236 GCA_964492855.1 uncultured Flavobacteriaceae bacterium | reverse complement strand
ATTAAGCTTTGTCTTAATTTTAAAAATGGTTGCTCTACTAATTGATATAACAACTCTGACACTATCATTGTAACTAGCAAATACAAAATTACAGTAAGCACAGATGATGAAACGTAATTTTGGAGTGTTAATAATACTAAAGAATAATTTACTAAGTAAATAGAATACGACCTTGTACTAATATAAGTGACCACAGGAAGTATAATTTTGTTAGTTTTTAAATCCACAAACCAAGGAAAGGTAAAAGCAATACTCCAACTAATTAATGTTAAATAAAAAATACTGAAGAATAGTTCAAAGTGTTCAGGTATTATATTAAATACTAAGATTAACAAATGCATTATTATAAAAGTCAAAAGCCCAACTAAAAAGAACGCTTTTTTTTGTTTTTTAAAAACAGTATACTTGATCATTAGATACACTAATATAAACCCATAATAGATAGCGTCTATCCTATATAGCACAACTTTTCGGAATTGTGAGCTCCAGGACGTGTAAGACACTATATCTGAGGAATAATAGAACTGAATCTTAAACCAGAAAAGAATTACAACACCTAAAACAGTTGTTGTTATAAACACTTTAGAAGGGCCTACTTTTTTAAAAATGAAAAGCGCAGAATATATAATTAGCGGCAGAATAAGATATGCATATTCTTCAATAGACAAACTCCATGCCTCTGTAAAGAAATCAGGATGTGGTGTTGTAAGATTTTGAAAAAAAAGAACATATAACCAAATATTTTCAACTATAGTTTTATCTAATAGCAGTACCAGAATTATATTCAAAAGTAGTACCACAAAATAATTTGGAAGTGTACGAAACCATCTTCGTTTCCAAAAGCGTAATAACTCATTAAAGTTTCGTTTATCAGAATTTAATTTTCTAATGAGTATATCTCCAATTAAATAACCACTCAAAACAAAAAAAATATCAACTCCCGTAGCACCTAACAATCGGATTCCATCTGTTAAGGTTGGGTTGAATTCTGGTAAGATATAAGTACAATGAGAGAGAACAACCAAGAGTATTGCCGTTGCTCTAATAACATCTAGACCAAAATTTCTAGTTGGGTAATTGTGCATCTTACAAATGTAAGACTAAGAAATGATTTAAGTTAAAACAAGCTTCTAATAATAACTTCGTCTGTTATGCCTTCAGCTTCTGCTTTATAATTTTTTATAATTCTATGACGCAAAATTGAAGTTGCTACTTTTTGAACATCCTCAGCGTCTGGCGAAAATTTTCCTTTAGTTGCTGCGTAAGTTTTTGCAGCCAATATTAAATTTTGCGATGCTCTAGGTCCAGCTCCCCAATCTACATATTCTTTCACTAAATCTGCAGCAGTAGTTGCATTAGGTCTTGTTTTACTCACCATACTTACAGCATACTCTACAACATTATCAGCTACAGGAATTCGACGAATTACGTTCTGAAAACTTATAATCTCTTGAGCCGTAAATAAAGCGTTTACTGAAACTTGAATATCTGCTGTTGTCGCCTTTACAACTTGTACTTCCTCTTCAAAAGTTGGGTACTGCAAATTAATAGCAAACATGAAACGGTCTAATTGTGCCTCAGGCAATGGATAAGTTCCCTCCTGTTCTATTGGGTTCTGTGTTGCTAAAACAAAGTATGGCAATTCTAATTTATACTGATGCCCAGCTACAGTTACTGAACGCTCTTGCATGGCCTCTAGTAAAGCAGCTTGAGTTTTTGGTGGTGTTCTATTTATCTCATCTGCCAATATAATATTAGCAAATATTGGTCCTTTTATAAATTTAAATTTGCGGTCTTCATCTAAAATTTCACTACCCAAAATATCGCTGGGCATTAAATCTGGTGTAAACTGAATACGTTTAAAATCTAAACCTAAAGCCTGAGCTATAGTATTTACCATTAAAGTCTTTGCTAATCCCGGAACACCTATTAGAAGTGAATGTCCTCCTGAAAAAATGGAGATGAGTATTTGGTCTACAACCTCATCTTGACCAACAATAACTTTAGCAATTTCTGTCTTGAGTACTTTATATTTTTGAACGAAATTTTCGATTACCGCTACATCTGACATACTACTTGTTTTTTAACCAGTTACCTGTAAACTCACAACCTCTGTATTCTCCGTTAATTTTGATGTATGTAGACTCTATGGTTTCTTCTTGCCACTTTCCAAGAGCATCGAAGTGTTTATCTTGCAATGCTAAACGTTTAATTTTAAGATAATCTCTAGCAAAATCGGCTACATGTTCATCGATACGGTCCGTAACTTTCATGATTTTAAAGAAAATAGGATTCTCTCTATTAGAATCTTGAATTATATCGCTAACCACACCATCCTTTAAATTTTGTACCTGAGCATAAACATCTGGCTCCATCTTTGTCAATTCAAAATTAAAGTCTTGAGTCAATGGATTCATCAGCTTGCCGCCTTCAAATTTGGTTTCTTTTTGGTCTGAAAATTCTCTAGCAGCATCTTCAAACGTAAGTGTACCATCAACTACCTTTTTACGGACCTCCTCTATTTTTTTCTTAGCAGCTTCGATAGCATCAGGCGTAATTTCTGGACGTAATAAAATATGTCTTACATCATATTCTTGTCCTCTAATTTTTTCGAGTAAAATAATGTGATATCCAAATGATGATTCAAATGGTTCAGAGATTTCACCTTCTTGAAGCGAAAATGCAACGTCTCTAAACTCCTTAACCATTCTTGGTCGTTTTCTATTTAAAGTGTAAAGGCCATTTGTAGCTTTTGAACCTCCATCATCCGTGTAAAATAAGACTTTAGTAATAAAACTTTCTCCGTTTTCTTCTACACCGCGCTTAAACTCTTTTAATCTAGCTATAGTTGCTTGTTTAGAAGCTTCGGTAACCTCAGGTATGACTACAATATTAGCAATTTGTAATTCTGTACCAAATGTAGGTAAACCATCTTCATCATTCTTTAATTCATTATAGAACTGACGGACTTCTTCTGGCGTAATTTCTACCTCACTTGTGACTTTATCTTGCATTTGAATGTATAAAGATCTACTTTTATTAGACTCATAGATTTCTTCACGAAGGTCATCCTCAGATTCCTTCTTATAGTATTCTAGCATACGACTCATAGACCCGTCGAATTGAGTTAATAGACCTTCAATTTGTTGCTGAGCTTGAGAACGCAATTGCAACTCATTAACTACAATACTATCTTGTATTGCCTGATGCGCATATAACTTTTCTTCTAATACACTTCCAAATAATTCGCAATTTGTAATTTGACTTGGGTCTCCACCTTGAGCTTTAATTTGGGCTCGTCTTCGATCAACATCAGAATTTAAAACAATATAATCTCCAACAACAGCTGCTACGCCATCTGCTTTAATACGATTACCCAGTTTTTTTTCTTCCTTTACAACTGTTTTCTTAACCTCATCTTTTATAATCTCTTGAGAAAATCCAAATAATACAAAACAGAAAAATACTGCTGTAAGTATAGATTTATTTAAAGGTTTCAAATTGTTTATTTTTAATAGCATCCTTTGTAATTTCATTTTCAATTTGCTTAATCAACTCTAGTTTTCGTTTGTTTACTATAATCTGCTTAACCGTAGGCCTCACGTATTCTAAGGGCGCATAATCGGTGCGCAAAAGTACATCATTTATTTGAATCAAATATAGGTTTAATGAGTCTTTGAGTTGTACATAATTAGATTTTTTTAACAGTTGATTTTTATTGGAGGTATTTATAACAGGAATCTTATCTATAACCTGTGAAGCCTTTACCCAAATAGAATCATTTAAAGAATAAGATTTAAACTGTACTGCTATTGAATCTAAGTGAATCTTATCCTCTGTGTTAAATGATTTAAACTTTGATTCTATAGTCTCTAAATTAACGGCATTTTGAGGTAAGCTTATATAACGGAACTTTAGTAGCTCGTCATTAAGTTTAAACGACTCTTTATTAGCTTCATAAATTTTAATAGCTTCAGCTTCGGTTATTGAAGAGTCTATGCTACGCTTTACTAAAGCTTCTAAATACGCTTTAGTATACAAATCTGTTTCATATTGTTTTACTAAGCCATTGTAAGTGTTTTGTTGGTTTTCTGGCAGGTTTAATTTTGCTTTATCCATTAATAAGAGATTCCTTGCCCAACTGTTTATATAGCTATTTGCTAACAAAGTACTATCTGCTTTTGATGCGCCTTCAGGTATTATTTTTTGTATATCGTCTCTATAGATATAGCTTTTATTCACCCTAGCTACCGCATCTTCTAAATTGTCATTCTTAAATCTATCACAACTAAAAACAGCGAACAAAACAAGGGTGGTATATGTTATTTTTAATCGCAACTATTTAGATATTTTAGATTTTAATGCGTTTAATACACTTTGATTAACCTCAACTTTAAATTTCTGCTTTAAATCTTGCAGCCAATCTTGCTCAATTTTATTTTGATAATCGTTTATGACAGTACCTTTCGCCTCTTCTAACGTCTTTTGCTTAGATGCTACTATTTCTGAAATATTAAGAACATGAAAACTACCATTATGCTGGTAAACTTCTGATACCCCTATTTTAATCTCTAAATCTTTAGGCAACTTCGAGTTATCTAATTCAAACGCGCCTGATGTAAAAATTACATTTTGAGTATCATTTGAATTCAGCTCTGCTTTTATTTCATTTTCTGTTTTCCCAGATTCTAAATATGATTTTACCTTCTGAGCTATATCTTTTTTTGATGCAGATGAGATTGTTGCCTTTAGTTTATCTTTCGATTGATATTTATCAGTATTGTCATTATAGAACATCTTTAAACCTAAAGTATCTTTTGAACCCTTATTCCATATTTCCTTTTCCATTAGAGCAAATAACAACAATCCATCTTTGTACTCTTTTAATACATCTGCAAATTCTTCATTCTCATTTTCAAGATTTTGTTCTCTAAAATCCAAAATAGACGTTTCATAAAACAATTCTAATTCAACATCCAAAATAGTTTTAATAGTC
>CAZBMY010000146.1:0-1140 GCA_964492855.1 uncultured Flavobacteriaceae bacterium | reverse complement strand
TTAGCTAAATCTTCAAAATTTTCGCCTTGTTCTATACGCTTATAAATCTCTTTAATACGCTCTTCGGGATTTAACACACTATCCTTTTGCGTTAAAGACACCATGATGTGAGCTGCAGTGACTGTTCCTCGTGACGGTCGTTTTTCATCTATCTTAACGACATGATAACCAAACTGTGTTTTAAAAGGCATGGACACCTGACCAGGTTTTGTGTTATATGCCATAGACTCAAAATCATAAACCATCTTAAAGGCTGAAAAATACCCTAGGTCTTCTACTAAAATAGACTTGCCATTATGAAACTTTTCTTTTGCAGAATCAAAACCACTAGACTGCAATACTTTTCTATAATCTAAAAGTGTATTATAAGCTACTAATGTATCCTCAACTTCTGGATTATTCATTATAAGAATATGAGATGCTTTAAGGTCGTATTGCATACGATCATATGCTTCTTTCACCAAGACTTCTGTAACCTTATTATCAGAAAGGTAATTTTTAACGAGTTGTTTTTTATAATTCTCAAACTCACGTTTATAATTAGGGTCTTGGTCGAGCTTCAGCCGTTTTGCTTCTGCTAGTTTAAGTTTATAATTGATGAATAGTTCTAAATAATTATCAAGGTCTTTCTGAGACTCGTCTTTTACCAAATCTAAATTCTTGTTATATAATTTCAAAAATTCTCCTGTAGATATAAGCTCTCCATCAATAGTCAATAAATGTTTATTTTCTTGAGCAACTACAACCTGTAAGCAAAGAAATAATATAAAAACAATTAGATTTTTTTTTGATACCATTTAAGAACAATTATATAAAATTAGACCGTTACTATTTTATAGTTCATAACCAAACAAAAATAACATAAATAGGCTAGTATACAAGACCTTTTAAATAACATGTTTCAACTCAAATTATTGTCTTTTCAAAAGATATATCTCTATTTTTGTGCCACATTATTATTACAATACGTTAATGCGACAACTAAAACTTATTTGGGACTTTAGAGGACCCGTAGCCCAAAAAACGGCAGAGCATCATTTAATACATCTTAAAGAATATATAAATATTGAAAAATTAGATATTAACATCACTGGTGTAGAGCAATTAAATGACATGCACAGTATCGCTTACTTGGTTGTT
>CAZBMY010000145.1:0-6347 GCA_964492855.1 uncultured Flavobacteriaceae bacterium | reverse complement strand
GTATTACCTGTTGGTGGCGCATTTCATTCGCCTATGATGGAGCCTGCTCGCGAAGAATTAGCTGCTGCTATTGAAAACACAATATTTAGCACACCTAATTGTCCTATTTATCAGAATGTGACCGCTTCTGCAATTACAGATGAGAACGAAATAAAAGCCAATTTAATTTCGCAGTTAACTGCACCTGTTCGTTGGACACAATCTGTACAACAGATGCTAGAAGATGGCGCTAAACATTTCACAGAAGTTGGCCCAGGAAAAGTATTACAAGGCTTAGTCAAAAAAATTAATCGGGAAGCAGAAACAACATCTGCAACATTTGAAACTAATGCTTAAATCTTATTTGGTTTGAATAGAAATCTATTAGTCGCGCTTATTATTATCTTCAATATTGCTATTGACCAAATTTCAAAATTTTGGGTACGTGCCAATTTTTTATATGGGGAGACTAAACAAATTATTGGTGATAAATTTATAATGCAATATGTAGAAAATGAAGGAGCTTTCTTAGGAATGGGTAGCGATATGAATCCTACGCTTCATTTTATTTTCCTTAAACTATTACCACTATTGGTTTTAGGGTATGTCATTTATTATATTACTAAAACCAAAACCTTAGACCGCTTAAGTTTAATTGCTTTTAGCTCTATCGTTGGTGGTGGAATCGCTAATGTTTTTGATCGATTTGCTTTTGGTTCTGTTACAGATTTTTTCTATATAAATCTTGGGAGTGTATTTAAAACAGGTATTTTTAATGTAGCAGATGTTGCTGTTACTACTGGGATGATAATACTTATTTTTAGTAACTTTTTACTAAAAAAGAAAAAGGATGCTAAAGCTTAGCATCCTTTTTCTTTTAATAGTATTAATTAAACTATTGTTTAAATACTTTTCCTTCTTTCATTACAAAAACAACATTTTCCATAGTAGAAATATTCTTTGTTGGGTCTTCTTCCACTGCAATAATATCAGCTAAAAATCCTTTTTCAATCTGCCCCAAAACATCTTCCATTTTAAGAATCATAGCATTCGTTATAGTAGCACTTTGAAGTGCTTCCATAGCAGGCATTCCTGCTTCGACCATGTAACCAAATTCTTTACCATTATCCCCATGATAAAATACTGCTGCATCTGTACCAAAAGCAATACCTACACCAGCTTTGTATGCTCGGCTAAACATATCTTGTATTTTTGGACCAATATCTAGAGCCTTAGGCACAATAATTTCGGGGTAATACCCTTTAATTTTTGCTTTATCAGAGACAAATTTACCGGCACTAATTGTTGGTACTAGAAACACGTCGTATTGCTTCATAAGTTCCATAGTTTCTGTACTCATCAATGTACCATGCTCAATAGTTTTTACACCACCTTTTATGGCACGTTGCATACCTTCATCGCCATGTGCATGAGCCGCAACATGAAATCCGTAATCTTTCGCTGTTTCACAAATGGCTTTTATTTCTTCAATAGTAAATTGAGGATTTTGACCATTTTTAGCCACACTCAAAACACCGCCTGTAGCTGTAATTTTAATTAAATCCGCTCCGTTTTTATACCGTTGACGTACTGCTTTTTTAGCATCTTCAACACTATTCACCACACCTTCTTTTGGACCCGGATCACCCATAATAGATTTTTTAGCCCCATTAGTTGGGTCTCCATGACCACCAGTAGTTGATATTATTTTCTCAGCTGTAAAAATTCGTGGCCCTATTACTTTACCTGATGCTATCGCTTTCTTAAGTGATACATTTACGCCCGACCCTCCTAAATCTCTAACTGTTGTAAAACCACTCATTAAAGTGGTTTTAGCATTTTTAGCTGCATTAAAAGCTACATCTGCATCATTCAATGTATACCCTTCTAAATACGATTTAGGGTTCGTCTCTGACTCGATATGCACATGCATATCAATCAATCCAGGCATCACAGTTTTAGATTTTAAATCTATTGTTTCATCCTTTGAATTCTTGGGATTTACAAATCCATCTTCAACAGATATAATCTGATTTCCGGAAACAATGACTGTTTTATTTTTTAGCACCTTACCTGATTTTGTATCGATAAGTTTACCACAGTGTAAATAGGTGTTTTGACCAGTAGCTAATATTGTAAAGAACAAGGCTAGCAATTGTAAAGTACTTTTCATATTAATGTATTTAGTTTCGTAATTTTTGTTCCCAGTTCCATGCAGATAACATGGCGTCATCTAAAGTCAGTGTTGTTTTCCAACCTAAAACAGTATTAGCTTTTTCAGTATCGGCATAAGCTGCAATAACATCACCTTCTCGTCTATCTGTAATTTTATAATTTAATTTAGTATCAGAGACACGCTCGAAAGATTCTATAACATCAAGTACTGAGCTTCCTTTGCCTGTACCCAGGTTAAATACTTCAAAATTAGAAGTACTCTTTTGTTCCAATAAACGCTGTAGTGCAACCACATGAGCTTTGGCTAAATCTACTACATGGATATAATCTCTAATACAGGTCCCGTCTTTAGTTGGATAATCATCACCAAATACAGATAGTTCCTTTCTAAGCCCAATTCCTGTTTGTGTAATAAATGGTACTAAATTCTGTGGAACACCAATAGGCAACTCTCCTATTTGAACAGAAGCATGTGCTCCAATTGGATTAAAGTAACGTAAAGCAACTGCCTTTAAAGTGCTTACTTTACAGCTGTCTTTTATAATTTCTTCCCCAATCTGTTTAGTATTTCCATAAGGTGATTCTGCAATTTTTATAGGCGCAACCTCATTTATAGGTAATTCATCTGCTTGCCCATATACAGTACACGATGAGCTGAAAATAAAGTTTTGCTTATTTAGTTTCTTTATTTCCTGAAGAACATAAACAAGCGTACTAATGTTATTTTCATAATACATTAGCGGTTCATTAACGCTTTCACCAACCGCTTTGCTTGCTGCAAAATGAATAACTCCATCTATATCATTATGACGATTAAAAAAATCTTGAACTTTAGATTTTTCTTTTAAATCAATTTCCTCAAATTCAGGTGTGATTTTTGTTATGGCCTTGATTCCGTTTAGTACGTCCTTTGAAGAGTTAGACAAATCATCTATTATAACAACTTTAAATCCTTTATTTTGAAGCTCAACTACGGTGTGAGAACCAATATAACCAAGTCCGCCTGTGACTAAAACTTTCATAGCATGAGGTTTAGTTTTTGTCTATGAAATTTAAAACTGTATTTGTAATAAACTCAATTTGTTCATCATCTAATTCTGTATGCATAGGTAAAGAAATCACTGACTGAACTAGGGCATTTGTTACTGTAAAATCATCTTCATTATAGCGTTCGTCAGCATAAGCTTTTTGTTTGTGCAAAGGAATTGGATAATATACGCCACAAGGAATTCCGTTTTCATTTAAATGTGTGACTAGAGCATCTCGATTTACATCTTTTAAATTCAATGTATATTGATGAAATACATGACAATCGCAAGTATCACAAATTCCATCACAATCACTTAAACCAGATGGTGTAATTATTTTGGGATGATTTTTAAAAGCTTCATTATATTTTCTAGCTGCATTTCTGCGAGTATCATTGTAAGTGTCTAAATGTGGTAGTTTTGCATCCAACACTGCCGCTTGCATAGAATCTAATCTAGAATTTACACCAACTACATCGTGATGGTAACGCTTATACATCCCATGGTTAACTATGCCTCGTATCGTATGAGCTAAATCATCATCATTTGTAAAAATGGCACCACCATCTCCATAGCACCCTAAGTTTTTTGACGGAAAGAAGGATGTAGATGCTGCATGACCTATAACTCCTGTTTTTGTTTTAGAGCCATCTTTGTGGGTGTAATCGCCACCAATACCTTGAGCATTATCTTCTATAACATATAAATTATGTGCTGAAGCTATGTCCATTATTTCGTCCATGTTTGCTGCTAGTCCAAATAAATGTACTGGGACAATGGCTTTTGTTTTTGGTGTTATCGCTCTTTTGATAGCATCAATGTCAATGTTAAAAGTTACTGGGTCTACATCGACTAAAACAGGTGTTAATTTTAACAATGCAATAACTTCTACTGTGGCAGCAAACGTAAAATCTGCGGTAATTACTTCATCACCTTGTTCTAAACCTAATCCCATCATTGCTATTTGCAATGCATCTGTACCATTAGCACAAGGAATTACATGTTTTACATTAAGATATTCTTCTAAGTTTTTTTGAAATTGGTGAACCTTAGGCCCATTTATAAATGCTGCACTATCTAAAACTTCGTGTATTGAAGGGTTTATTACATCTTTAATTTTAGCATATTGGCCTTGTAAATCGACCATTTGGATTTTTTTCATTCTGGTGAGATATTAAAATAATTATACTCTAGAGCTACTAGCGAAAGTACAAAATTGTTATGGCTCGTCCATGTATTTAATAGAAAGAAATGTATTTTAGCATAAATCGAATACCTTGAAATTCTTTTACACTATAGGAATTTATATTACTGATCTTGTTTTACAAGTCGTTGCACTTTTTAACCAAAAAATACGCCTTGGTGTTAATGGTCGAAAGCACACCTTCGATATACTAGAAAGCTCAATCTCCAAAGACGATATGGTTATTTGGATGCACTGCGCTTCATTAGGGGAGTATGAGCAAGGGCTTCCTGTTTTAAAAGCTCTAAAAATAAAATATACTGATTATAAAACTGTTGTTTCCTTTTTTTCACCATCGGGTTATGAAGTAAAAAAAGACAGTAACGATATCGATACTGCTGTTTATATTCCTTTAGATACCCCAAAAAATGCAAAACGATTTTTAAATTTGGTTAACCCTAAATTAATTGTATTTGTTAAATATGACATTTGGCCAAACATACTTCTAGAAGCTAAAAAAAGACAATTAAAATCGATTTTAATTTCTGCGACATTTAGACCACAACAACCCTATTTTAAATGGTATGGTAAACTGATGCGAAAGGCACTATTTACCTTTGAACATATTTTCACTCAAGATGAAAACTCTAAACAATTGATTGAATCTATTGGATATAATTCAGTTTCAGTATCGGGTGACACGCGTTTTGACCGTGTAAGTTCTCAACTCAAAATGAATAATACTGTTAGTTTTATTAAAGACTTTATCGAAGACAAAACTACTATTGTTTTTGGGAGTTCATGGCCAGCTGATGACAGCTTATTCATTCCGTTTATAAATTCAAACACACATAAAAATGTAAAGTATATTATAGCGCCTCATACTATTAAAGATAGCTATATTGATACCTTAGTGAATCAAATTGATTTAAAGGTGATTCGATTCTCCGAGATGCAAGGTAAATCACTTTCTGATTACAATGTCTTTATTTTAGATACAATAGGCTATCTAAGTCGCGTGTATAGCTACGCTGATATTGTATATATTGGTGGTGGGGCAGGACACACTGGACTTCATAATATATTAGAACCCGCAGTTTTTGGAACTCCAATATTAATTGGAAAAAATTACAAGAAGTTTCCTGAGGCAAAAGCACTAATTGATTTAAAAGGTGTTCTTAGTGTGACCAATGCTAAAGATATGGGTCTAAATCTACAGAAGTTAATTAATTCTAAAGAAACTAGACAAGAAATAGGACAGATTAACTATAATTATATAAAAAAAAATACGGGTGCCGTAGACCAAATACTAGATTACACTCGTATATAAAATAATATCTAGCTTTAATTGACTAGTTATTTTAAATTCAACCAAAATTATAATAACATGAAAAAAATCGTAATGAGTTTGGCACTTTGTGCTTTAGTAGGACTGTCATTTACATCTTGTAAAGAGGCAAAAGCAGAAGCAGATAACGCTGCAGACCAAATGGAAGAAACAGCTAAAAAAGCAGGTGATGCTATTGATGATGCTACAGAAAATATTAAAGATGCTGCAGAAGACATGAAAAGCGCAGCAAATGATATGCTTAGCAAAGCACAAGACGAATTAAAGGCAGCTGAAGAGGCTTTAAAAAATGCAACAGAAGACACAAAAGCTGATGCTCAAAAAGCTGTTGATGCAGCAAAAGCAAAACTAGCTGAACTTCAGAAAAATACTGAAGCAAAATTGGATTCTGCTAAAGAGAGCTTGGATGAAATGAAAAGTGATGCTGTAGATAGCGCTGATAAAATGGTAGATGACGCTACAAAAGCAGGTTCTGATGCTATGGATAAATTAAAGAGTGGTAACTAAGCTACCATATTAGATAATTAATAAAAAAGGTCTAGTTAATTCTAGACCTTTTTTTGTGTCGTATTATTAAGGCTTAAATCACTAATTACCATTTTTGTTTTATACTCTGGTTTTACATTAGACGCTA
>CAZBMY010000144.1:2128-6390 GCA_964492855.1 uncultured Flavobacteriaceae bacterium | reverse complement strand
CCTATAAGTAATTGATTATATGAATTTATATTAGACTCATCTGAAGTTATAATTAATATACTTCCACCGTCTTTTCTGAAAGTAGTTAAAGCCGTTTTTAATGCATTAGGTATCGTTTGAATCTCATTTAAAATAATGAGATTCTGATTTTCAATTTGACTGTAGTCCAAACTATTATAATCATAAGACGTATAACTAAATTCATCCTCAGTGTAAAGGCGTTTTAAAAAAGCATCTGAAGCCTCATTAATACTTAGGACTTTTATTTTTTCGGTTGTATTTATATTGAAGAAGAAGTTATTATCATACTGTAAGCCAGCATCCTCAATAGTTATTTTACCATTAAATTCAGTATTGCTAGGTATGGTGAAACTTGTTTTTGCTGTATTTTCGATATCTACGGCGGTTTTTGATACCAATGTTTCATTATTATAAAGAGCAATTGAACTATTTTTAATAGAGCCGTTATATGATAAGTCTACACCTATCTCGAAATTCGCGGAAGTATATTTACTGATATAAACGCTATCTATACTAATATTGTTTTTATACGCTGGTTTGGGTTGAACAAGTCTTAGAGCTACAGCACTATCGATTTCAAATTTCAATATCTTTTCTTTTTGCTGAAAGTCTGATACTAGAACCAAGTTTTTAAAGCTATTATTATCTTTTGAAAAATAACGTTTTCCTTTTAAATATGCGGCTTCATAACTTAACTGTTGGGTTGAATGGTTAAGACTAATTAAATCATTAGTTATTGCATTAATAGTGGTGTTTATAAATGCATCATCATTAGTAAATATGGTAATATTATCATCTTTAGAGTACCCTTTTAAAATATCTTGTACGGCTTCATTAAGCAGGCTACCATTATTACCTTTGGCCTCCATGCTAAAGGAATTGTCTATGTAAATAACTGTTTCAGTTTTAGCCTTAAAGCTATCAGAGTTTGTAGTAAAGGGCTGGGCAAAGGCTAAAACGACGCAAGCAATCAATAGCAAACGAGTTAGGAGCGTTATCCATTTTTTGAGTTGAGAGCTTTTTCTAGTTTGTAGTTTTACGGCTTTAAGAAATTTAACATTGGTAAAGTCTGTTTTTTGAAAACGTCTAAGCTGAAAAAGATGAATAATAATAGGAATAAGCAGTAAGAGTAGTGCCCACAGAAGTTCTGGATGTTTAAACTGCATTCGCTATTAGTATCAATTGTAAGTTCATTTCAAATATAGGAATTGGGATGCGACTAAACCATTTCGATTTTGAGAAATTTAACGTTTAACAAAAGAAAAAATAATCTTCTACGTGTTTCATGTCTAAAGCATCGAAATAATTAACAATACCTTTTTGCTCATCGTCATTGGCAACAGTGACTATGGTTTGTGGACGAGTAATATGTTTTAAGGCTTCAAAAGCTTGCAATTTTACGCCATAGATGTCTTTACCTATTTTGTTTTTATTGTCGCATATCCAATGAAAATCAATATTATGTTCTACTAATCGCTTTGCAATAGTCTTACCTTTAAAACCAGCACCCCAAAGTGTTAATGGCCGGGATGCATCATAATCTAATTCTAAAAAATAGTGCAGTTTTATATCTAAAAAATAGTTCTGTGCATAATGCTCGTGTGTTCGAGATGTTCTGGTACTATAATCTCGCCAGTAATGTAACAATTGATTACTTGGAATACATTGAAATCCATGCCTATAAAACCGAAATGTTAAATCATAATCTTCAGGATATCGATTAGGATTAAAGGCATTACAAGCAATTAAATCATCTCTATGAATCATCCAACAAGGAGACGCAATTACACATTCTTTATAAATTTCGGTATAGTTTTGTCCTGTTTTGGTAAGTGTATTTAACCACACTTCATATTTGGCATACCCATCACTAATTCCTACGTCACTAAAATATTTAACCAAACCCAAGGCTATGTGTTGTTTTCCGTGTTCTTGAAGCTGATTAACCATGACTTCAAGCTTGTTTTTAGCCATTAAATCATCACTATCCATACGGGTGATATAAGCCCCAGAACTTTTAGAAAACGCTAGTCGTAATGCATCAATAATACCATTACCATTATTTTGAAAATGCTTTATTCTAGAATCTTTTACAGCATACGTTTCTACAATTTGATTAGAATTATCGGTAGAATGGTCGTTTACAATAATCAGTTCCCAATTTGTGTAGGTTTGATTTAAGATAGTGTCTAAACAGGCTTCAATGTAGCTTGAGACATTCTTAAAAGGCGTCAATATACTTACTAAAGATTCTGTCATACTGCGAATATAACAACTTCATTTTAACAAAACCTTTAGTTAAAAAATCATGGAGAAGATTAGTTTTGCTAACAATTAAAATTTCAATTAAAAAAAATGAAAAATTATATTTCAATTATAGCATTGGCAATGCTTTTGGTGGGATGTGGTACTACAAAATCTAAAGTTGATGATTCCGCAGTAAACAATCCTATTCTTACAGCTTTAGATTTAACAAAGATTGATAATGATCGTGTTCCTGTCGTAATAAATCCAGGTCGTTTTAAAACCGAAACCGTAACATATCGATTGCCTAAAGTTGTACAAGGGACATATTCTATTGGAGATTATGGGCGATTTGTTGATGATTTTAAGGCTTTAGATTACGATGGAAATACACTTTCTGTTGAGAAAATAGATACAAATACATGGCGTATTTCTAATGCTTCTGATCTTGATAAGATTACATACTTAGTAAATGATAGTTTTGATACTGAAAAGACTGGCGGAATAGGCGGAGAAGATATATTTTCTCCTGCCGGAACAAATATAGAGCCTGATAATTATGTTTTAAATCTTCATGGGTTTATTGGCTATTTTGATAATCTTAAAACTAATCAATACGCTCTAGATGTTACAGCACCAGCTGATTTTATAAGAACATCAGCTTTAGAAGATAAGGGTAGTGTAACCTCTGCAGATGGCACATCCATTACAAGTAAATACTTTGCGCAACGTTATTTTGATATCACAGATAACCCAATGATGTATGGGAAATTAGATGTTGAAGAATTTTTAGTTGGCGATATCAAAATTGTATTAAGTGTTTATTCTCCTAACAAAGTACACTCTGCATCAAGTCTAAAACAAACGATGTTTGATATGATGAAAGCTCAGAAAGCCTATTTAGGAGAGGTGAACAGTACACCACGTTATGATATTTACATCTATTTGTCAGAGGGTAAAGACGATTCGCCAAAGGGTTTTGGAGCTTTAGAGCATCATACATCTACAGTAGTTGTAATGCCAGAAAATTTTCCTAAAGAACGCTTGGCAAGTTCACTAACAGATATTGTTGCTCATGAATTTTTTCATATTGTAACGCCATTATCTGTTCATTCTGAGGATGTACATTATTTTGATTATTACGAGCCTACGTTTTCAAAACATTTATGGATGTACGAAGGTGTAACAGAATATTTTGCACAACACTTCCAAGTCTATGAAGGATTAGATAACGCTTCGGAATTTTATAATGAAATTCAAACAAAAATTAGCCGTTCTAAAGTCTATAATGACGCTCAGAGCTTTACAATAATGAGTGAGAACGTTCTAAAGAAAGGCTATAAAGAAAATTATGCCAATGTGTACCAAAAAGGCGCGTTGATAGGTATGTGTATTGACATTTTAATGCGAAAAGAAAGTAATGGCTCACGTAGCATGTTATCTTTAATGAAAGAACTATCAGCTAAATACGGTAAAAACAAACCTTTTGAAGATGATAAGTTAATTGCAGAAATTACAGAGATGACATATCCTAGTGTTGCTGAATTCTTAAAAACACACGTAGAAGGTGATTTACCAATAAACTATAATGATTTCTTTACTATGGTTGGTTTAACTTTTGGAGAAACAGAGGTTGAGACTAATTATATTTTTGCTGGCGGACAAAATATAGTGTTTAGTGGTTCTCCCGATAAAGGCATTTTCTTTACAGAAGTAGCGCTTAAAAATTCATTTTGGAAATCTCAAGATGTTAGAGCTAATGACATTTTAAAGAAGGTCAACGGAGAAGACTTAACCTTAGCAAATGCGCAGCAAGTTATAGGTGGTATGGTATCATGGCAACCTGGTCAGGATATTGAGTTAGAACTCGAAAGAGATGGAGAGTCAGTACTAATAAAAACAGAACTTACTAAAGCTACTGCAATGTCTACTGGATTACTAGAAGATGAAAATGCAACTAAAGAACAAATAGATTTAAGAAACGCTTGGTTAAAAGG
>CAZBMY010000144.1:0-2028 GCA_964492855.1 uncultured Flavobacteriaceae bacterium | reverse complement strand
AAGATGAAAATGCAACTAAAGAACAAATAGATTTAAGAAACGCTTGGTTAAAAGGTTAAATAACAGAGTTTTAAGTTTATAAAAGAGGCTTCCAGTTTGGAAGCCTTTTTTATATTATTAATAGTAATTTCAAACGTAGTGAGAAATCACATAATCATCTAAATAACCTGATTATTTAAAGTTTCCCACTTAGGGTTAAATTTTGAAATCAGATTATTCTTCTTTTGTCTTCTCCATTTCTTAATCTCTTTTTCTCTTCTAATGGCATCTTTAGGAGATTCAAAACCTTCATAATAAACCAAATAAACACAATTATATTTGCCAGCAAATGATTTTTTAGCATTCTGACTATCGAAAAAATGTTGCTCTAATCGTCTTTGAATATTATTCGTAAAACCAACATAAACTGTTGTCCTATATTGATTTGTAGTTATATATACAAAATGATTATAAAGCATATTAAAATTCAGTTATCAGTCATTTCGAAATGAGGGAAACGATTGAGAAATCACATCATAGATAGAAATCCAATAATAACATCTTGTGTGATGTCTCACTTTGTTCGACATGACTTGTATTAATACTTGGCTGCCTTTCCATTAGTACTAGAATTCTTTATAAACTCACGTAAATCATCATTAGCTTTGATTAAATCTTCATTACGCAGATACATCATGTGGCCACTTCGATAGCCTTTAAAAGAAAAACGGTCTTTTAGTTTGCCACTTGGGTCAACCTGCCATTGGCTATACTTTGCTTGAAAATATGTTGTTGCGCCATCATAATAACCCGATTGCGTTAAGACTTTTAGATATGGATTTTGTGCCATGGCTTGTCGCAAGCCTTCTCTAACATTATCATTACTTCTGTCCCAATTGCCGACATTACCAAATACATTGTATTTAACATCGGTTTTAAAATTTAATTCATTTTGAATGTAATAATTGATTGCTGGAGTAAAAGAATGCAACCAAGACGTTAATTCTGCACTATAATCTGGGCTAATACCTGTTTCAACTTTATCTATACCCAAATAGCGACTATCTAGACGTCCTATCGTCTGACCGGTTTTATCTCGTAATAGCTCTTTCCAAAAAAACCGGTTTGGCACATCCAAATTTTGCTGAAGTATTACTTTCTCTGATAATCCTGAATAATAACTCATTTTTTTGGCAATGGCTTTTCTTTCTGTGTCTGTTATAAATCCACCTTTAGCAATTGCAGGCATTAATCGATTAACTGCAAAATCTTCAGCTTCTGGTAGAATGTCTAATAAATCTTTATTCTGAAGTTCGGCAGGTAACATTTTATGATACCAAGCTGCAGCTGTATAATAGGGTAAATTTAAGCTTGAAGATAATGGGCCGCCAACTCGAAGGACCTTGTAATCTGCTGGTGAAACCATAATTACACCATTAAGATACATCCATTGACTGTTTTGTAATTCTGCTGCCAACCCCATAACTCGTGTTCCTCCATAACTTTCTCCAATAATATATTTTGGAGATTCCCAACGATTATTTCTAGTCACAAAGGTATTTATCCAGCTTGCTAAGTATTTAACATCAGCATTAATACCAAAGAAGGTTTTGTCATCTTCATACTTACCATTTTTCAACATTACTTTTCTAGAATAGCCAGTATTTACAGGATTTACAAACACAATATCAGCAACGTCTAAAATAGAATTTGGATTGCTCTTTACACCATAGGGTTGTATAGGATAGCCTTCATCATTAATATTCAACACTTTTGGACCTGTGTAGGCAATATGCATCCAAACCGAAGCAGAACCTGGACCTCCATTAAAAGAGACTACTAGTGGTCGTTTATTTCCTTCTGAGTCGTTTGTACGCTTATAATAGGTGTAATATAATGAAGCCATGATTTCACCGTCATTGTTCCAAACTGGCTGAAAACCTGTCATTGCTTTGTAATCGATGGTTTGTCCTTTTATTTTTGTTGTGTTAGTAGTTGTAATTACTGTATCAACAGGGATTTCTAAGTTTTGCGAAAAGCAAATAAACG
>CAZBMY010000143.1:0-6394 GCA_964492855.1 uncultured Flavobacteriaceae bacterium | reverse complement strand
ATCAAATTCTAGATCACCAAGCTGCCAATCCAAAGGCAATACAAGAGGTTAAAAAAGAAGAAAAACCTCAAAGACAAAAAAGAGAGCGCGTACAAAGGCAACCAAATCAGCCTCAACAAGCTCCTAGTACTCCAAAATCTGAAGACTCGCAAAACAATAAAGAACAGATTAAAAATGAAGTTCCTCAAAAAAAGGAAGAACCTAAAGCTGTTCAAAAAAACGAGAATACTCCAAAAGATAAAAAAGAAAATCAAAAACAACATCACAGAGACAATAACTCTAATAAGAGAAGAGATAACAATCGTGATAATAATAAAGGAAATAACAAACCACAACACAAAGGACCTAACGGTAATAAAGACAGCAGAAACAGGTATAGAGAACCTGATTTTGAGTTTGATGCTATTATTGAAAGCGAAGGTGTTTTAGACATCATGCAAGATGGTTATGGTTTTTTACGCTCTTCAGATTACAATTATTTATCATCTCCAGATGATATTTATGTATCTCAATCGCAAATACGTTTATTTGGTTTAAAAACTGGAGACACAGTTTTAGGTCATGTAAGACCACCTAAAGAAGGTGAAAAATATTTTCCATTAATTAAGGTTAGTAAAATAAACGGATTAGACCCACAAGTTGTTAGAGACAGAGTTTCTTTTGAGCATTTAACTCCATTATTCCCTAGAGAGAAATTTAATTTAGCTGAAAAGCAAAGTACTATTTCTACTCGAATAATTGATTTATTTTCTCCTATTGGAAAAGGACAACGTGGTATGATTGTATCGCAACCTAAAACTGGTAAAACTATGTTACTAAAGGATGTAGCAAATGCAATTGCAGCAAATCATCCTGAAGTATATCAAATAATTCTTTTAATTGATGAACGACCTGAAGAGGTTACAGACATGCAACGTAATGTACGTGGAGAAGTAGTTGCTTCTACTTTTGACAAAGAAGCTCATGAACATGTAAAGATTGCTAATATAGTTTTAGAAAAAGCAAAACGTTTGGTAGAATGTGGACATGATGTAGTAATTTTATTAGATTCTATTACACGTCTCGCAAGAGCTTACAATACTGTACAACCTGCTTCTGGTAAAATATTAAGTGGTGGTGTTGATGCAAATGCCTTACATAAACCAAAACGTTTCTTTGGTGCTGCACGTAATATTGAAAATGGAGGATCCTTATCTATTATAGCAACTGCTCTTACAGAAACAGGTTCTAAAATGGATGAAGTTATTTTTGAAGAGTTCAAGGGTACTGGTAATATGGAACTACAATTAGACAGAAAAATATCTAATAGACGTATTTTCCCTGCAATCGATTTAACATCTTCTAGTACACGTCGTGATGATTTATTATTAGATGCTAATACAATACAAAGAATGTGGGTAATGCGAAAATATCTTGCAGATATGAATCCTGTTGAAGCCATGGAATTTATTAATGATAGATTTAAGCAAACAAGAAATAATGAAGAGTTTCTTATCTCAATGAATGGATAATTAACTTCAATTAAAAATATCAAATCAAAAAAGCCTTGAAAATTCAAGGCTTTTTTGATAGATTAACTTAACTAAAAATCAATCATAAAAAAAAGCTTCTCATATTGAGAAGCTTATATATTTATTATAAACTAATATTACTTCTTATAAAGCAGCAACATGTTTAGCTAAACCAGATTTTAAATTAGCAGCTTTGTTAGCGTGTATTATATTACGCTTTGCTAATCTATCAATCATACTTACTACAGAAGGAAATAATGCATCAGCATCTTTCTTTGTAGTCGTTTCACGTAATTTCTTAATTGCATTACGAGTCGTTTTGTGTTGGTAACGATTTCTCAAACGTTTTGTCTCGTTACTTCTAATTCTCTTTAATGCTGACTTATGATTTGCCATTATTATATTTTCTTTCTATTAATAAAAATTGTAGCCCGTAGGGGAATCGAACCCCTCTTACCAGGATGAAAACCTGGCGTCCTAGCCGATAGACGAACGGGCCATTTTTCTGATTCGTAAATGTAAAAATCACACCTACTCTAATGTTTCAAAAAACTTACAATGTTTCCATTGCGGATGCAAAAATACAACTATTTTTAAAAGTTACAACTTCTAGCAATATTTTTTTAAAAAAAATTAATATGCTTTTGCAAAAAGCACTCTTTTATTTGACACTTTCCCTGAATATACGCAAAAACCTTCTTCTTCTTGAGAGTCTAATGGTATACAACGTATAGTAGCTTTTGTAAGCTCTTTTATTTTGTTTTCAGTTTCTGCTGTACCATCCCAATGCGCAGAGACAAACCCTGTTTTAGTTTCTAAAACATCTTTAAACTCTTCAAAATTTTCAACTTTAGTAATATGGTTATTTCTAAAGTTTAAAGCTTTATCAAACAAACTCTCTTGAATTTCATTTAAAAGCGATTCAATTTTAGTTTCTATACCTTCAACAGGCAGATTGCTTTTCTCAAAAGTATCTCGCCTAGCAAGTTCTAAAGTTCCGTTTTCTAAATCTTTTGGCCCAATAGCTATTCTTAAAGGTACACCTTGTAATTCATATTGTGCAAATTTTGCCCCAGGTCTTTGGGTTGTTCTATTATCATACTTAACCGAAACTCCTTTAGCTCTCAAGTTATTCATTATAGTATTAGACAGATTGTTTATAGCTTCTAATTGCTCATCGGTTTTATGTATTGGAACAATCACAACTTGATAAGGCGCTAACTTTGGAGGCAATACCAAACCTTTATCATCACTATGCGTCATTATTAAAGCGCCCATTAAGCGTGTTGAAACTCCCCAAGAAGTTGCCCAAACATAATCTTGCTTTCCTTCTTTATTTGCAAATTTCACATCAAATGCTTTTGCAAAATTCTGTCCTAAAAAGTGAGACGTTCCAGCCTGCAAGGCTTTTCCGTCTTGCATTAAAGCTTCAATACAATAAGTATCTTCTGCACCAGCAAAACGCTCGCTCTCTGTTTTAACACCTTGAATTACTGGTATTGCCATAAAATTTTCAACAAAAGTCGCATACACTTGATTCATTTGCTGTGTTTCTTCTATTGCTTCTTGTTTTGTTTCATGAGCCGTATGCCCTTCTTGCCACAAAAATTCTGCTGTTCGTAAAAACAAACGTGTTCGCATTTCCCAGCGAACTACATTTGCCCATTGGTTAATTAATAATGGTAGATCTCTATAAGATTGTATCCATCCTTTATAAGTATTCCAAATAATAGCTTCAGAGGTTGGTCGCACCACTAACTCTTCTTCTAATCTAGCTTCAGGATCAACTCTTAACTTGCCTTCTCTATCTGGATCATTTTGTAATCTATAATGTGTAACCACTGCACACTCTTTTGCAAAGCCTTCAGCATTTTTTTCTTCAGCTTCAAACAAACTTTTAGGTACAAAAAGGGGGAAATAAGCGTTTTGATGACCTGTTTCTTTAAACATTCTATCTAATTCCGCTTGCATTTTCTCCCAAATCGCATAACCATATGGCTTGATAACCATACAGCCTCTTACTGCAGAATTCTCCGCCAAATCAGCCTTTACGACAAGTTCATTATACCATTTGGAATAATCTTCTTCTCTAGTTGTAAGTTTTTTACTCATATTAAGTACTTTGGCACAAATATTGTGACTATGTTAAATAAAAAAATAGTTCAACAAAACTAACTATTTTTGTAATGTTCAACAATTAATTTACAATAGTTATGCAATTTTATTACTTCATAAAATCCAAACTACCAGTTATAGCTTCTTTAAGTTTAATGATTGGTATAACATCGTGTGGCTCTTACCAATATGCATCAGTTGATAATGATGGAATTTATAGCCAAGAGACAGTTGAATATCGTGAACAAGCTCCAAGAACAAGTCAAGCTACATCTCAAAACACTCAAAACAATAATGGTACATATTACAAAAACTATTTTGAAGAGAAAGGTGATTTGTTTGCAAATGGAAATAGTGAAAATGTAATTTTTACAGATATAGATTCTTATGAAAGTGATTATACTGTTGAAAATGATACAATAAGATATGTTGAAGGAAATGCTGGCTGGGGAGAAATAAATGATCAAGTAGAAATTAATATATACTCACAACCAAACTTTGGATATGGTTGGGGATGGAATAGACCATGGGGAGCGTTGGCTTGGAACAGACCTTGGGGACGTTTTGGATGGAACCATTGGAATGCAGGATGGGGATTTGCTGGCGGTTTTTATGATCCGTTTTGGTGTCCTCCTTTTTATGGTGGTTTTGGCTATGGTCGTTTTGGCTTTGGTGGTTTTGGTTACGGATCTTACTGGAATCGTGGTTTTTACAGAAATGGCTCATATAATAATGGATACAGAAACAGTTACGCCTATAATTCAAGTAGAAGATCCAGTATTAATAGAAACTCTAATTTAAGTAGAAGAAATTCTAGTAATTTATCCAGAAGAACTATCACTAGAAGAAGTAGCGCAAATACATCTAGACCAAGTAATAATCAAAGGCCTAGAGTTAATCGACCTAACTCACAAAGACCTAGTGTTAACAGACCTAATTCGCAGAGACCTAGTGTTAATAGACCTAATAATTCACAAAGACCTAGAGTAAATTCAAGACCAAGTTCTAGACCAAGAGTGAATTCAAGACCTTCATCTAGTAGCAGATCAAATTTTTCTAGATCTAGTAGAAGTTCTTCATCAAGAAGTAGTGGATCTAGGAGTTCTAGTAGTAGAAGAAGAGGATAATTCAACTTTACAAATACAAATCAAAAATTAATATGAAAAAGTTTTTTTTACTATTCATAGGTATCATATCTATGTCTATTATTAACGCTCAAGACATAACTGATGCATTAAGATATTCGCAAGAAGAAATACAAGGATCTGCAAGATTTAGAGCATTAAGCGGAGCTTTTGGAGCATTAGGTGGTGATATGTCTGCTGTAAGTTTAAATCCTGCAGGATCAGCAATTTTTATTACGAGTCATGCTTCCGTTTCGCTTTCTAATTTAAATGTAACTAATGATGTTGGTTATTTTAATTCAAATACTAATTCTTCTAATTCTGAAATAGATTTTCATCAAGCCGGAGCTGCTTTTGTTTTTAATAGTAGAAATGATTCGCCTTGGAAGAAAATTGTATTAAGTATAGCTTATGATAAAACTGCTAATCATGATACTAATTGGGTGGCAAGAGGTACAAATCAAAATAACTCAATAGGAAATTATTTTACAAACATCGCTAACGGGATTCCTTTAGGGGAGTTTTTAGCTTTTGACGGAGAATCAGATTCAGAAGCATATGCAGATATTGGAGCTACTTTTGGTTCAGACCATCAGCAAGCGTTCCTCGGATTTTATTCATTTATATTAGAACCTGGAGACATAGATGACGATAATAACACTGTATACACGTCAAATATTGGTAATGGTCCTTATGAACAAGAATATGCTTATGCGGAAACAGGATACAACGGGAAAGTTAGCTTTAATATATCTAGTCAATATCAAGAAAACCTTTATTTAGGATTAAATTTAAATACACACTTTATTAATTACGAAAGGAGCAATCAATTATTTGAATCAAATAATGCTTCAGGACCAGTAATTAATGAGGTTTTATTTAACAATACCTTATCGACTTTAGGAACTGGTTTTTCTTTTCAACTAGGAGCTATTGCTAAATTAAATCAAAATTTTAGAGTTGGTTTCACTTATGATTCTCCAACTTGGTATTCTATTACTGATGAAACATCACAAGCTATTGAAACTTTTAGTGCAGATGGTATTTCTGGTAATAATACTAATGAAGTATTTGCAGTAACACCACAAATAATAAATATTTTTCCTGAATACAGATTACAAACACCTGCTAAAATTACTGGTAGTGCTGCTATTATTTTTGGACAACAAGGTCTTATTAGTTTTGATTACTCAAGAAAAGATTTTGGTAAAACTAAATTTAAACCAACTTCAGATCCTAGTTTAGGGTTTCAAAATGATTTAATATCAGAAAATTTAACCGTAGCAAATACCTATAGACTTGGTGGCGAATATAAACATCAAAATTTTAGTTTCAGAGGAGGCTATAGATTTGAAGAAAGCCCTTATGAAAACAATGATTTCTTTGGTGATTTAACTGGTTACTCATTTGGTTTGGGGTATAATTTTGGTAACACCAAATTAGATTTAACTTACGACACATCTGAAAGAGAATTTAACCATCAATTATTTGATACTGGATTAATTGATACAGCGAACTTAAATAGACAAAGAGACAACATAACGCTCTCTTTAAGTTTCAGTATCTAATCCTCAAATTTATTTTAACACAAACAAGCCTGAACATTTAGTTCAGGCTTGTTTATTTTATATCTGTATTTACTCT
>CAZBMY010000142.1:0-6413 GCA_964492855.1 uncultured Flavobacteriaceae bacterium | reverse complement strand
TAGAAGGGAAATTAACAACTAGATCTTGGGAAGATAAAGATGGCATTAAACGTTATACAACAGAAGTGGTGTGTAGTGAGTTACTAATGCTAGGAAAATAGTTTTTACTATATATATTGACTAGTCCTAAATAACCGTCACAGTTTATACTAGGATTAAATATATTAAAACTCTGCACAAACCATGGTTTGTGCAGAGTTTTTCTTTTTATAGGTTTTTCTTTTGATTTTGCTTGTGAACGTGTGAGTTCACCTTGTTCAATTTCTCGAACTACATCTAACTTAAAAGACATAGGATAGTCCTTCTGAGTACGCTTTACATAATTGTTTTTCATTACACTTAAATTTTAGTGTAACGCTATTTCAGGACGAGACATATGTCAGAATAAAAAAAGGGAACCATATGGTTCCCTTTTTTTATTCTAAAGTATTATTACTTCACAATAAGTGTATACTGTGGGGTCTTATTTAAAGGGCAAAAGTATATATATTCTCCTTTGGCTAGGGTAGTTGTTTTAGAGGTTTCGGTTTTACCATCTTTTACAACCTGTGTTACATAAGCTGTTTGAATGTGATTTTCAGGCTTGCTCACATCTTTTCCTTTTGGTACTAAAACAAAACCTACATCTGTGCCTACATTATTGTTTGCTATTTCAAAGATGTAAGATCCTTCAGCGATTGTAATTGATTTTTGAGTAAACTCTCCTTTAGTTTGCTCTAAAGCGATGGTTTTTACAGCATCACCTTTCATCATTTTGTCTTTCTTCATTGCATCTTGTGCATTGCTATTAAGTGAAAATGCTAATGCGATTACTAAAATTGAAATTAATTTTTTCATGTGTTCTATTTTTAAATAATTGAATTTTGCGCAATAGTGCGACTTTTGTTATTAATTATACTGTTTCTAATTCTAATGGTTGTGCTAAAGGGAAATCTACAGGTACTTTTGTTGTACCATGCACATAATTTGTAATAGTAATTTCGCCAACAAGTGTAATAGCATCTATAAGATTTTCCTTCGTATATCCTGCGTTAAAAAAGTTATCTAAAGTAGTTTGGTCGGTAGCACCTCTGTTTATAACTATGTTCTTTGCCAATTTTGCAAGTGTATCTAATTTTGAATCAAAAGACGCTCTTCCTGATCGTAGTTCTAAAATTTGATCGTCTTTAAAGCCATTCATCTTACTTATAGCTGTATGCGCAGATAAGCAATAAATACATTGGTTAATTTCACTAACGACTAGGTTGATAACTTCTTTTTCTTTTGTAGAAAATGATGTTTTAGCATTAGAAAAAGTTAAATAGTTAGATAATGCATTTTCGCTATAACCAAAAGTGGCATATATGTTAGGAACAAATCCTAATCCTTTTTCTAATTGGTCAAAAATTGCTTGGTTTTTTTCATTTACTTGTTCTCTTGTTGGGACATTAAATGTGCTCATAATTTTATTTTTTTCTGTTGTAATTTGCTTTAAAACTGAAACGACTTTAGTGTTGTTTTTTGTCTGTACAAAGATGCGACCGCTTGTAGTATTTAAAGATGTACGTTTTACCTTTTAAATTGTCAATTATTCCCTATTGTTTTTCTGACTTACAAAAGGCTGCTCAGAATCACAGTAGTAATCATGAATAGATTTCTGTGCGCAATGCGTAGCAGGACTAATGGTATTTAATATTTTTCGTGGTGTTTTTGTGAAAATTTCTATTAAATTGAATATAGATGTATGAGTTTTCATGTTTTTAAAGTTTTATGTTATAATGCAATATGCGATTGAGAAGTCGTAGCAAGAATGTAAAACTTACTTTTAGTAATTGTCAATTTTGCCTAAAGTGAAGATTTTAATTGTTTTTTAAAACTAGAAGGAGATTGAGACGTGTGTTTTTTAAAAAGTCGACTTAAATGAGACGCATCCTCAAAGCCTACTTCATAGGCTATCTGCTTAGCCGTTTTATCGGTATAAATAAGAAGTCGTTTGGCTTCTAAAACAATACGCTCGTGAATTATTTGTAGTGGACTTTGATTAAGTTTTGCAAAATTATTAGACAAAGTCTTAGGAGATTTAAACAGTTTATCAGCATAGAAGCCAACACTATGCTCTGTTCTAAAATGTTGTTCTACCAAAAAGTTGAATGACCGTAACAAATCTACTTTAGAGCTCTTAGGGGTTTCAACAATACCATCTTTCAATTTTAATAGACGGGTTGTTTTAATGATAAAACGCGCCATGAGCATACGCAACATTTCGGCTTGAATAGTATCTTTTGTTTCTAACTCATCAATAAATACGTCATGTAATACTTCAAATTTTCGTTGTTCAATATCGTTAAGTTTAATAACGGGAATATTAGAATTCCCAAAGAACAAAATTCCAACGCAGCTTACTTCTTGGTCATGATCTTTAATACAATAAAATTCACGGTTAAATTGGTAAATAATAACTTCAGCTTTATTTGTAACCTGTAAATACTGAATTGGTGTTAGCGCTAAAATATGGTTAGGCTTAAGCGTAAATGGTATACTATCTATAACCAAATCTAAAGGGTCATGGCTAGTCCAAATAAATGTATATAGGTTGGTCTGCTTAGGAGTTTTAAATTGGTCGAGATGCGTTTGGTCATTTATATAAAACACAGCATCCGTAGAAAATTCTTTAAATTGATATTGCATTTTTACTTAGTTGTAATGCTAAGCAAAACATTACGATTATTTTTTGCAGATTATAGAAAATAAAAAAGTGACTTGTTTAAGCCACTTTTTTTAGTAAATCAAAGCAAGGACATTTTTTACAACGTTTACACTCTGCTTTTTTATATTTTTTACAGCATTTAGACTTTACTTTGCCTAATACTTTTGGTTCAGAAGACTCTAATAATAAGAGTCGTTCTTTTTTTAGCTGTTTCTTTTTTTTCTTTTTGCCCATCACCATTTTTAATGATCGTGCAAAAATAGTTATTTATATTTAATCTAAATAAATTTTAACATTTTTAAGCCCCAAGTGTAGGAGCTGCAGAGCTAACGACTGTAAGCTGTTGGATGTCTCTGTCAAATAGATACAAACCACCTTTGTCATCACCAATCATATTTATTTTATCAAGAATAGTTCTAGCAGTAGCTTCTTCTTCAATTTGTTCAGAAACATACCATTGTAAAAAGTTGTGTGTTGCATAGTCTTTTTCTTGTAGCGAAATATGCACTAGTTCGTTTATACTTTCAGATACAAAAATTTCATGCTCTAAAAGTTTTTCAAACATTTGCTTAAATGAATCAAAAGCAACATTAGGTGCGTTGAGTTCACTTACTTGAGCATGCCCGCCACGTTCGTTTACAAACTTTACTAGTTTAAGCATATGCTCACGTTCTTCATCAGATTGGTCATACATAAAATTAGAAATACCTTCTAATCCTTTTACTTCTGCCCAAACGGCCATTGCTAAATACACTTGAGAAGATTCAGCCTCAATTCTTATCTGCGTGTTTAATGCAGATTCTATAGTTTTTGATAACATAGCTTATATTTTTATCAAAGATAAGTAGATAAAATTTGAAATAAAATAATTGTTGACTCTGCTTAAGGGTTTTGACAAGAATTCATATTTAATATAAATTTACTTTAGTACTTTTAAAATAAAAATAGAGAGATGTCTTTAAAGCCAAAATTAACGCGATTTAATCAAGAAGTTTTACAAAAGTATCAAGTTTATAATGGCATTTTTATGAACTTACCTTTTGATACGCTTTCTAAAACTGTGGCATTATTACCCTTATTTTATGAAACATGCATAAAAGGCTTTGAGAGAGGTGATGACCCAACTAAAATTGTACAAACATTTTTCACCAAATATCAAGCGAGACGTTCTGAAAAAAGTCAGATAAACTTATTGTTTCGTTTTATACAATATATCGAAAGACAAGTTGTGTTGTTTGATGCTGTAGAAGACGCAGCATTTCCGGTTGTAAATAACATGGAGGGTATTGGAACATTGCGCAACTTAAAGGAAAATGCTGAAGCAGAAAATAAAAAAGAGCTCCTTCAAGAATACCTAGAAAGTTTTAAAGTTAGAATTGTACTAACAGCACATCCTACGCAGTTTTACCCGGGAACAGTTTTGGGGATTATTACTGACTTAGCTGAAGCTGTTAAAGAAGATAATCTTCAAGAGATTAATAATTTGTTGGGACAATTGGGCAAGACCCCATTCTTTAAAGACAAAAAGCCAACACCTTATGATGAGGCTGTTAACTTAGTTTGGTACTTAAAAAATGTATTTTATCATTCTTTTGGTAATATCTACGATTATGCCCAACGCAATATTTTTGATGAAAGAGAGATAGATAATTCTATAATTAATATTGGTTTTTGGCCTGGAGGCGATCGCGACGGAAACCCTTTTGTAACACATCAAACTACGTTGAGTGTGGCAAAAAAACTAAGGGAATCTATAATAAAAAAATATATTAAGGATGTAAAATATTTACGTCGTCGCTTAACATTTAAAGGTATTAGAGAACGTGTTATAGATATTAATCACAGATTACATAACACCTTACTGAATAAGGATAATCAAATCTCACTCGAGGAGTTTAGAAATGAACTTAACCTTATTCGTAAGTTATTGATTGCTAACCATCAGTCTTTATATGTAGATAATATTACTTCTTTAATAAATAGGACAACGCTTTTTGGTTATCATTTTGCAAGTTTAGATATACGACAAGATAGTCGTGTTCATGATGCCATGTTTAAAGCTTTGGTTACAGAATTAATTTCTAGTGGAAGCGAGTTGTTTCCTGTAAACTTTTTTGAGTTAGATGTAAAGAAGCAAATAAAGCACTTGTCTAATATCAAAGGATCTATTGGAGATATAGAATTTAAAGATGAATTGGCTATAAATATTGTTGAAACCATTAGAGCAATGAAAACCATCCAAACTCAAAATGGTGAAATAGCTTGTAACAGATATATTATTAGCAACAATCAAACTACCCTCAACGTGATGCAACTTTTTGGTATGCTTAAAATAGTTGCTTTTAATGAACAGTTAACGGCAGATGTTGTCCCCTTATTTGAAACGGTACCAGACCTCATTGCAGCACCAAAAGTTATGGAGGAATTGTATACGAATACTAATTATCGTCAGCATTTAGAAACCCGTGGGAATAAGCAAACCATTATGTTAGGGTTTAGTGACGGCACAAAAGACGGGGGTTATTTAATGGCAAATTGGGCGATTTTTAAAGCTAAAGAAGCGATGACTGCGATGTCTAGAAAATACGATATTGATGTTTTGTTTTTTGATGGTAGAGGAGGGCCACCAGCACGAGGTGGAGGGAAAACACATCAGTTTTATGCGTCTTTAGGACCTACTATCGAAGATAAAGAGATTCAGTTGACTATTCAAGGACAAACGATTAGTTCTAATTTTGGAACACTTGCTTCATCACAATACAATATGGAACAATTAATAAGTTCAGGGATTTCAAATCGATTGAATGATAAAAATCTAGAGATGTCTATAGAGAACAAAGCTGTTATGAATCATCTTGCCGATTTAAGTTATCAAGCTTATATAGACTTTAAGAACCACCCTAATTTTTTATCTTATTTGCAACACATGAGCACGCTTAAGTATTATGCAAAAACAAATATTGGTAGTCGACCCTCGAAACGAGGAAAGTCTACGGAGCTCGTATTTTCTGATTTAAGAGCTATTCCTTTTGTGGGAAGCTGGAGTCAATTAAAACAAAATGTACCAGGTTTTTTCGGAGTAGGAACAGCATTGAAAGTCTATGAAGACAATGACGAGTTTGATAAGGTAAAACAGCTTTATGATCAATCAAAATTTTTTAAAACACTCATTGAAAATAGTATGATGGCCTTAACGAAATCATTTTTTGATTTAACTAAATATATGGAGGATAATAAAGAGTATGGCGATTTTTGGACTTTAATTCATGATGAGTATGACACATCTAAACGATTGATATTAAAGCTCACAGGGTACAACACTTTAATGGAAAATGAACCTGTAGGTAAGGCATCTATAGAGGTAAGAGAGTCTATTGTATTGCCGCTACTCACCATACAACAATATGCCTTAAAGAAAATTAAAGATTTAGAAAAAGCTGAGGTTAAAGACGACGCTCAACTCGCTATTTTTGAAAAAATAGTAACACGAGCTATGTTTGGTAATATCAATGCCAGTCGAAATTCGGCTTAAAAGAAGATGTCTTGTGCTAATCTAAACGTATTAGCATGTGCATCAACAATAGTTTTTATATCTGGCGAGTAACCACCACCCATACTACACATAATAGGAATAGTATTCGTCTTGCAAGTTTGTAGTACAAAGCGATCACGCTCTTTACAACCTTTGATAGACATTGCAAGTTTCCCCAATTTATCTGTTGCAATA
>CAZBMY010000141.1:0-6415 GCA_964492855.1 uncultured Flavobacteriaceae bacterium | reverse complement strand
ATTAATTTCATCTTGTATCACGTTTTCCTTAGAAACAACAGATACAGTTAATACAACGATAGCTACAAGTAATAAAGTAATTTTTAAAGCTTTCATAAGTTCTCTTATTTAGTTTGTTATCAATCAAATCTTGATGATGTCTAATTAAACTCGAGGGAAAGCAATTGACAATTATTATCAGAATTATTTCTAATAATTGTACTAAACAAGAAGAGCCTCTACTACTATGTAAAAGCGTCAATGGATTAAATAAATTCTTAAGAAAGTGATTTAGGGGCTTAATTAAGAACTTCAAATATATGGGTAAGCAAACCTGTTTGATACTTTTAATCGATTAAAAGCACATATAATCGATGAAATGCATAAAAACAAAAAAGCATCCCGATTTTCTTATTCCCGATAGCTATCGGGAGAAAAAAGGAAAGCTTCTCATTGGTAAAATCCTAATCACTTAGCGATTTTACAACTACTCTAGGATTTCTCCTAGAACAACACAACGTCTTTACTCAAAAAAAGCTCTATTCTATAGAGCTCTATTTTGCTTCCGATAGCTATCGGAATTGCGGTCTGGACGGGACTCGAACCCGCGACCCCCTGCGTGACAGGCAGATATTCTAACCAGCTGAACTACCAGACCGTTGCGTAATTGCGAGGGCAAATATACACTGCATTTTTAATTCCGCAAACAAAAAAACAAAAAAATATCGCTTTATTATATGAATTTTTGACGCTCAATCATATACGTCGTAAGGATATCATTAAATCCTGCATTGATATCTGCCTCCACATATTTAATTCTGTATTGGCCGCAACGTAATTTAAGATTTGTAAAATAGTCTAAAACTGCTTTTTCGTAATTTTCTTTAATCGTATCTGGGTATAAATCGATATGCTCTCTAGTTTCAACATCAACAAAACGTTTTGGTCTATTATCAAAATCTAAAGTCAATTCTTTTTCCTTATCAAATACATGAAAAACAACCACCTCATGCTTATTATGTTTTAAATGCCGTAAAGCTTCAAATAGTTTCTCATCATCTTCAGAGGTTTGAAACATATCTGTAAACACAAAGATTAAAGATCGCCGATGAATTTTTTCAGCTATCTGATGCAGGTACCTGTAGGTTTCTGTAGAGGAAGATTCTGATTTTACATTAACGGTTTCACTCAATTTTGCCAGAAGCATCTGATGATGTCTCTCACTTCCTTTTTCTGGTGAATAAAAATCATAAGTATCACTATAAACACTTAAACCAACTGCGTCACGTTGTTTTTTGAGTATGTGCATTAACGAAGCCGATGCTAATGCAGAAAATCCGATTTTATTAAGATTTCCTATGGATACATTTTTCACATCCGGATAATGCATCGATGTGCTATTATCTAAAATAATATGACAACGTAGATTTGTTTCTTCATCATAACGCTTGGTGTACAATCTATCGGTTTTAGCATACAATTTCCAATCTATATGCTTGGTACTTTCGCCTTGATTGTAAATTTTATGTTCTGCAAATTCAGCTGAAAATCCATGAAATGGGCTTTTATGCATCCCAGCAATAAATCCTTCAACCACTTGCTTGGCTAATAACTCTAGATTTTTAAAGCCTCCAGCCTTATTTAATTCTTGTCTTACATCCATGAGTTATCGAAACTAAAAAAGGTTTGCCATACCGACAAACCTTTTATCATTTCTTTTAGAAGTATCTTATCTTATAATAAAGCATCAATTGCTTCAGCATAAGCATTTTTAGGCGCTACACCTACTTGGCGACCAACAACTTCTCCGTTTTGAAAAACCAAAACCGTTGGTATGTTACGCACACCATATTTAGCAGCAAACTCTTGGTTAGCATCTACATCTACTTTACCAACAACAGCTTTACCTTCATACTCGTTACTAATTTCATCAATGATAGGTCCTACCATACGGCAAGGTCCACACCATGCTGCCCAAAAATCAACCATTACTGGTTTGTCACTGTTTAATACTTGCTCTTCAAACGTTGCATCTGTTATTTCTAATGCCATAATATTTATTTTTAATTGTATTCTACTTAGTTTCAATATGCAATATTAGTCATAAATTATACCAAACCTTACATGTGCGGTATTCGATTTGACTATAGTTACATTGACTAGATTTATTTAGTTTTAGGCTATTACCTAACTTATTAATGGTTAAAGTCAAAACTCAATTCAACTTATATTTAATATCGTTCTCCGCTAAAGAATTTAACAGCTCTTGAGAAATTTTCACTTTCTGCTTTCGGCTTGGCATCGTTAATTTTAATTTCTCCTCATTATCATACACTAAAAAATTAAGTGAATTATTGCCATCATGAATTCTAAATAAATTCTGCAAATCAGAAATTGTGTCTTCTTTTAAGTCTCTTATGTTTAACTGTATCGATAATTTTTTCGCGTAAGCACCCATTACGTCATGCAATAACTGAAAGTTATTAAACTGAATACGAGGATCTCCTTTCTTACCGGTATCTCGGTTTACCCATCCTTCTTTTACAAAAGCCTGAACATGCACAAAAGAATTCTGAACTAAGAAATGTCTAAACTTTAAATAGTCTTCACCAAAGATTCTAAAATCAAAACTATCTGTATAATCTTCAATAGTAAACATTGCCCAACCTTTACCTTGTTTACTTATACGATGCTGTACTTCGGTAACTACGCCACCAAACTTAATGTTTTGATTGACCATTGTCTCAAGGTTCTCAAAATCAGCAATAACACCGTTACAAAAGGTTTTCATTTCAATTTTAAAATCATCTAAAGGATGCCCAGAAATATAAATCCCAACGACTTCTTTCTCTCTAGAAAGCTTTTCCATGGTTCCCCAATCTTCACATGGCGGTACTTCTGGCTCAGCAATCTCTACGCCACTGGCTTCACCAAATAAACTTACTTGAGCAGAGTTCTCATTCTCTTGATGCTTTGCGCCATATTTAACTGCTTTTTCTAAAAAAGTAATGCCGTCACCTTCATGGGCAAAATACTGAGCGCGGTGGGTATCTTCAAAACAATCAAAGCCACCTGCGTTAGCTAAACCTTCAAATGCTTTTTTATTGGCCGCACGTAAATCTATCCGCTTTGCCAAATCAAAAATAGACTTATAATTACCGTCTTCTTTTCTGTTTTCGACAATGGTTTTTACAGCACCATGGCCAACGCCTTTAATAGCGCCCATTCCAAAACGTACAGCATTATCTTTGTTTACAGAGAATTTATAATAACTCTCATTAACACTTGGACCTAAAACAGGCAAACGCATACGTTTACACTCTTCCATAAAAAAGGTTACGGACTTAATATCATTCATATTATTAGACAAAACTGCAGCCATATATTCTGCTGGGTAATGTGCTTTTAAATATGCGGTTTGATAGGCTATCCAAGCATAACAGGTAGAGTGACTTTTATTAAATGCATAACTCGCAAAGGCTTCCCAATCTTTCCAAATTTTTTCAAGTTTTACCTCATCCATACCTTTTGCAGCGGCTTGAGAAATGAATTTTGGCTTCATCTTATCCAATACCGCTTTTTGTTTTTTACCCATCGCCTTACGAAGTACATCAGCTTCACCTTTTGTGAAATCAGCAAGCTTTTGTGAGAGTAACATTACCTGCTCTTGATATACGGTAATTCCGTACGTTTCTTTAAGGTACTCTTCTGTTTCTGGCAAATCGTAAATAATATCCTCTTCACCATGTTTACGTCTAATAAAACTAGGAATATATTCCATTGGACCTGGACGATACAAGGCATTCATAGCAATTAAATCATCAAAAACCGTTGGCTTTAAATGCTTCATATGCTTTTGCATACCAGGCGATTCATACTGAAAAATCCCTACAGTTTCTCCGCGTTGGAATAAGGCATAGGTTTCTTCATCATCAAGCGGAAAATTCTCTGGATCGAGTGTTATACCATGTTTTGCTTTAACAATCTTAACGGTATCCTTAATAAGTGTCAAGGTTTTCAATCCTAAGAAATCCATCTTTAGCAAACCTGCACTTTCCACAACCGAGTTATCAAATTGAGTCACATACAAATCTGAATCTTTTGCCACAGAAACAGGGACATAGTTGGTAATATCACCTGGTGTTATAATAACACCACAGGCATGAATTCCTGTGTTTCGCACTGAACCCTCTAAGATTCTTGCCTGATTTACAGTATCTGCTTGCAAGTCATCACCATCAGAAATATTAAGTAATTCATTAATTTTTTCTAAATCTTCGGCTCTGAATTTTGCTGCTAATTCTTTTTCTGAAAGTCCAAAAATCTTTCCAAGTTTTGACATTAACGGAATCAACTTGGCAATATGGTCAGCTTCGTTTAATGGCAAATCCAAAACACGTGCTGTATCTCTAATCGAAGATTTTGCTGCCATTGTTCCGTAAGTGATAATTTGCGCTACTTGATTAGAACCATATTTATCTATTACGTATTGCATAACACGGCCACGACCTTCATCATCAAAATCGATATCAATATCTGGCATACTCACACGATCCGGATTTAAAAATCGCTCAAAAAGTAAGTCGTATTTAATAGGGTCGATATTAGTAATCCAAAGGCAATACGCAACAACAGAACCTGCAGCAGAACCACGGCCAGGACCTACTGAGACATCCATCTTTCTGGCTTCTCGAATAAAATCTTCAACAATTAAGAAATAGCCTGGATAGCCAGTGTTTTCGATGACAGAAAGTTCAAAATCTACACGTTCTTTTATCTCTTCTGTAATATCGCCATATCGCTTTTTAGCACCTTCGTAAGTGAGGTGTTTCAAGTACGCATTTTCACCTCGTTTACCACCATCTGCCTTGTCTTCTTCAAATTTAAATTCATCAGGGATATCAAATGCAGGTAATAATACATCTCGGGCTAATTCATAGGCTTCAACTTTATCTACAACAGATTCAATATTTACAATAGCTTCAGGAACATCTCTGAACAACGCTTTCATCTCCTCAGAAGACTTGAAATAATACTCTTGGTTTGGCAATCCGTAACGGTAGCCACGACCACGACCTATAGGCGTCGCCTGTTTTTCACCATCCTTTACACAGAGTAATATATCATGCGCATTAGCGTTTTCTTGTTCAACATAATAGGTGTTATTTGTAGCAACTAACTTTACATCATGCTTTTTAGAAAACTGAATTAAAACAGGATTTACTCTGTTTTCGTCCTCTTGATTATGACGCATTAATTCGATATATAAATCATCTTGAAATGCCTCTTTCCACCACAATAATGCCTCTTCCGCTTGCTTTTCACCAACATTCAAAACTTTACTCGGTACTTCCCCATATAGATTTCCTGTTAAGCAAATAAGGTCGTCTTTATATTGTGATATGAGTTGTTTATCGATTCTGGGCACATAATAGAACCCATTTGTAAATGCTGCGGAAGATAACTTTGCTAAATTATGATAGCCATTTTTGTTTTTGGCTAAAAGTACTATCTGATAGCCATTGTCTTTACGGGTTTTATCTTCGTGATTTTCGCACACAAAAAACTCACAACCAATGATTGGTTTTATGATATTTCCCTTTTTTTCTCCACCACTTTCTTCCGCCTCTGCATGTTGCGCTTTAACAGCTTTATTATGATTAGAAACAGCACTCACAAAATGAAAAGCACCCATCATATTTCCGTGATCTGTGAGTGCAACAGCCGGCATATTTTCATTTGCTGCAGCAGCAACCAAGTCTTTTACGCTTATCGTCGATTGCAAAATTGAAAACTGTGAGTGGTTATGTAAATGCACAAAATTAGCGTCTGCTAATTGCGACACTACTTTTGTATCTGTTTGGGTTGGTAAAACTTCGGTCTGTTCCTTTTGAAGCCGCGCATTAATCTTTGCACTTTCGCGCTTTAGATTAACATGCTTAATCTTTATGCCTTCTACTTTTGTAGGATTAGCTCGTGTAAATTCTTCAAAATAATCTGGCTGAACACCAAGTTGTTTTATCGTATACTCTTTTCGTCTTAATAATTCTAAAAAACAACGCGTCGTTGCTTCAACATCGGCAGTGGCGTTATGGGCTTCTCCAAAAGGTTCGTCAAACAAAAACTCATGGAGCTCCGTTAATGTTGGCAATTTAAACTTCCCATAACGACCACCTGGTATTTGACATAAGCTAGCCGTATGTTCTGTACAGGTATCTAAAACTGGTAATTCTTGTAGAGGATTTGCTACATTTTCACGTACAAATTCAGCACCCATTACATTTAAATCAAACTTTACATTTTGCCCAACAACAAATTGTGTTTTGGACATTGCTATGTTGAATTTTTCTAAAACTTCGCCTAAAGAAATTCCTTGTTCCTCAGCAAGCTCTGTAGAAATCCCATGAATTTTCTCAGCATCATACGGAATATTAAA
>CAZBMY010000140.1:0-6505 GCA_964492855.1 uncultured Flavobacteriaceae bacterium | reverse complement strand
ATGCTACTTAAAAATTGTCTTTATTAATCAGGTATTCCTTGTATAGAACAAATTATGGCGTTACTATAGAAAATGAAAATTGTCATATGAGAAACTATATTGATTTAGAAAGCATTAGAAATAAGGAGATACCGAGTTTACATTTTAATATAGAAGCTGTAAATAAAACTGTTAGACGACCACAATTTATATTATTGCCATTTGTAGAAAATGCATTTAAACATGGTAAATTGCATAGCGATAGTCAACCTATTAGCATTACATTGAAGATTACAAATTCAAAATTAGAATATAAGGTTTGTAATGAAATTGAAGATAAGAAAAAAGATAAAGTAGGTGGTTTAGGCCTAGATAACTTAAAAAAACGCTTAGAGCTTCTATATCCTAACACCCATAATTTTGAATGCAAATCTGAAAACACCTTATTTACAGCACAACTTGAAATACCATTACAATGACTTGTATTATTATAGATGACGAACCACTAGCTGTAGACTTATTAGAATCCTACGCTTCTAAAATTGAAGATTTAGAGGTCATTGGCACTTTTAATAATGCCTTGGATGCATTAAAAGTATTAAGAGAACAACCAGTAGATGTATTGTTTTTAGATATTCAAATGCCAGAAATTACAGGTATAGAATTTAAGAAAATTATAGGTCAAGATATTAAAGTGATTTTTACAACCGCTTACTCTGAATATGCCTTAGAAAGCTATGATTTAAATGCAGTAGATTATTTACTAAAACCAATAACCTTTCAGCGTTTTTTAAAAGCTGTAGAAAAACTAAATGCAAAACCAGCAACTTCTTCTACTGAGACAGAAAAGAACGATTATCTCTTTGTAAAAACAGAATATAGACACCAAAAAATCTCTTTTTCAGATATTCTGTATTTAAAGGGATTAAGTGATTATGTAGCTATACAGACTAGAGACGGTAAAATATTAACGCTTCAAAACATGAAGGACTTTGAAAAGAGTCTTCCAAAAAATAAATTTATACGCGTGCATAAATCATATATTGTTGCATTAGAACAAATCGAATTTATAGAACGTAATCGCATTGTCATTGAAGGTGAATATATTCCTATTGGAGCGACTTATAAAGATGCATTTTGGAATACTATAAACGGATAATCTTACGCATTAAACAAAGCTCTATCAGACATTAGCGTGTTTACCTTTTCTGCTACAGCCTCAAGCACAGCTTCACTTTCGTAGTTAGTAATAACCTCATCAATTAAATCAACAACATAAGCCATATCACTCTCTTTAAGTCCACGAGTTGTAATTGCTGGAGTACCAACTCTAATTCCTGAAGTTACAAAAGGCGACTGCGTATCAAAAGGTACCATATTTTTATTGACTGTAATATCTGCTTTTACAAGTGCTTGCTCAGCAGCCTTACCTGTAATATCTTTATTTCTTAAATCAATTAACATCATATGATTGTCTGTTCCTCCAGAAATCAAATGATAATCTTTAGCTACAAAAGCCTTAGCCATAGCATCCGCATTCGCTTTTACTTGCAACATATAATGCAAAAATTCGTCTGTAAGTGCTTCACCGAAAGCTATAGCTTTAGCCGCAATAATATGCTCTAATGGTCCACCTTGGTTTCCAGGAAATACACCAGAATCTAGAAGACCTGACATTTTACGAAGATTTCCGTTTTTTAATCTTAGTCCAAAAGGATTTTCAAAATTTTCGCCCATCATTATCATTCCGCCTCGAGGGCCACGTAAGGTCTTGTGTGTTGTCGTTGTTACCACATGGCAATGCGGCATTGGATCATTTAAAATCCCTTTAGCTATTAAACCAGCTGGGTGAGATATATCCGCCAATAATAAAGCGCCAACATTATCTGCAACCTCTCTAAATTTTGCAAAATCTATATCACGTGAATATGCAGAAGCACCTGCAATAATTAGCTTTGGCTTCTCTTTTTCTGCCATATCAGACAACATATCATAGTCAATACGACCTGTATCCTTTTTTACACCATAAAACGTTGGGTTATACAAACGTCCAGAAAAATTAACTGGTGACCCATGTGTTAAATGTCCGCCATGAGACAAATCAAACCCTAAAATGGTATCGCCTGGCTTTATACACGCATGAAACACAGCTGTGTTAGCTTGACTCCCAGAATGGGGCTGAACATTAGCATAAGCAGCTCCAAACAAGGTTTTTGCACGGTCAATGGCAATGTTTTCAACTTCATCAACAACTTCACATCCGCCATAATACCGTTTACCAGGATAACCCTCTGCATATTTGTTAGTTAGCACTGACCCTGCTGCCTCCATTACCTGTGGACTTGTAAAGTTTTCTGAGGCTATAAGTTCAATTCCATCTACCTGACGCTCTCTTTCAGCCTCAATTAATTCAAAAATTTGTTCGTCGCGTTGCATATCGTTTAAGATGATGTTAAATGAGCATCAAAAATACGAATTACATTAGTTTTAATTTGAAAAATCATGTAGATTTGAAAGTAAATAATCAACATTTAATCAACATTAGAAATATGCCTTTATCTGCAAATAATCCGAATAGAACATCATGGTTATACGTCAACAAATATTCTGACTTTCCGATTCAGAATATTCCATTCGGTGTGTTTTTAACTAAAGATGATATTATTACTATCGGAACACGTATTGGAGATACTGCTATTGATTTAGGTGCTTTACACCAATTGGGTTATTTTGATGGTATACCTCTAACAGATGATATTTTTCTTCAAGATTCGTTAAACGATTTTATTGCAGATGGTCGTAAAACATGGAGAGCTGTTAGAAATCGTATTGCTGAAATCTTTGATAAAAACAATGACACTCTAAAAAATAATACGGCGCATAAAGAGACTATCTGTTTTCGACTAGATGAGATTGAAATGCAGATGCCTGTTCTTGTTGGTGATTATACAGATTTTTACTCTAGTAAAGAGCATGCCACTAATGTGGGTTCAATGTTTAGAGACCCCGACAATGCATTAATGCCAAATTGGTTACACATGCCTGTGGGTTATCATGGGCGGAGTTCTTCAATAATAACAACGCATATTCCTATCCATAGACCACAAGGGCAAACCCTTTCTGAAGGTGCTAAAAAACCAGTTTTTGGTCCTAGTAATTTAGTCGATTTTGAATTAGAAATGGCTTTTATTACAACAGATGCTAATGATTTAGGAGAACCAATCCCTATTGAAGAAGCTGAGGAATATATTTTTGGTTTGGTTGTATTTAATGACTGGTCTGCTAGAGATATTCAGAAATGGGAATACGTACCCTTAGGTCCGTTTTTAGGAAAGAATTTTGCATCCTCAATGTCGCCTTGGATTGTAACGCTCGATGCTTTAGAGCCATTTAGAGTAGAAAGTCCAAAGCAAAATCCAAAACCATTAGACTATTTACAAATCAAAGGGAAACATAGCTTTGATATTCATTTAGAAGCTGGTATTATTCCAAAAGATGGAAAAGAAACTACGGTATGTAAAACCAATTTTAAATATATGTATTGGAGTATGGCACAACAATTAGCACATCATACTATTAATGGTTGTCCTGTAAATTCTGGAGATATGATGGGTAGTGGAACCATTTCCGGGCCAACAGAAGATTCATATGGCTCAATGTTAGAGTTATCATGGAAGGGCACAAAGCCACTTAAACTAAAAGATGGTACTGAGCGCAAGTTTATTAACGATTATGACACTGTAGTTATGCGTGGTTATTGTGAAAATGATGATGTACGTATTGGTTTTGGACAAGTAAAAACACAATTGTTACCTGTCTTTGAATCTAAGAAGAGTAGGTAGTTAATGCAAAATAATATAATTAAGTCCGGCTGTTTGCTGGACTTTTTTTATGTTTGGCACACCATTTGAAATCTACTACTAAACCTATAACACCTAAGATTATGAAAAAAATTACACTATTATTCGTACTAGTCACTTTAGCCGTGTCTTGCGGCTCAAAGAAAAAGGTGGAACGTGACTTAACCTCAGGCAACTACAACAGAGCAATCGCAAAAGCCGTTAAGCAGCTGCAAACCAACAAGGATGCCAAGCGCAAGCAAGATTATATTTTATTATTAAAAGACGCGTATGATAAGGCAAATAAAAGAGATGTTAACGCTATTTCTGACCTTAAAATAGCTAACAACCCTGAATTATACAGACGTATCTATGAAACATATAATGTGCTTGCTAAAAGACAAGATGCTGTAAAACCCCTATTACCATTGCGTATCAATGGCCGCGAAGTGTTTTTTGATTTCGAAAATTACAGTCAAGATATTGCCGACGCAAGAGAAAATGTATCTGACTACTACTATGAAAAAGGGATAGCTCTTTTAGAAGTTGATGATAAGCTTCAAATAAGAGAAGCTTATAACACCTTAGCATATATAGAAAAGATAAATCCAAATTACGAGAGAACACGTGAGTTAATGCAAGAAGCACATGAGAGAGGTACTGCTTATGTTATTGTTGGTATAGAGAATCAAACAAATCAGGTTATACCAAAACGGTTAGAAGATGCCCTACTCGATTTCGATACTTATGGACTAAATCAGTTTTGGACAGAATACCATGCTTACCAAGCAGATAGCTTAGTCTATGATTATGCTATGCAGCTTCAATTGGCAAGGATAAATATTTCGCCTGAGCAAGTAAGAGAACGTGAAGTCTTACGAGAACGTCGTGTTAAAGATGGTTGGAAATATAAACTAGATGGTAATGGCAATGTAATGAAGGATAGTCTTGGTAATGACATCAAAGAAGATAAATTTATTAATGCTAGAGCGCGTCTGTTTGAAGTAGAACAATTTAAACAAGCTGAAATTTTAGCCAGAGCAGTGTTTTCAGATATCAAATCTCAAGAAATACTAGAACAATTTAATATAGATAGCGGATTTGTGTTTGAGCATTTCTATGCAACCTTTAGAGGAGATAGACGTGCATTAAACAGTGATGATAGAAATTTAATACGAAATCGTCCAATCCCATTTCCAACAAATGAGCAAATGGTTTTTGATTCTGGAGAAGATTTAAAAATTAGACTAAAAAATATAATACAAGATTATAAATTGTGAACTCTAAATAAGGCCATTTAAAAAGCTCTTTTAGTTTCATTTGTCAAGTTGAGCCTGTCGAAACTGATTCTGATTATCAGTAAGTTCATATATATCGACAAGCTCATTTTGTCTATCTTGCATTTTACAAAGCAAATTATCTTTTATGAAACTCGTATTTGCAACTAATAATCTCAACAAACTCAAAGAAGTACAATTATTAGTACCTGACCACATAGAGTTACTAAGCTTAGCTGATATTGGATGTATAGAAGATATTCCTGAAACACAACCAACCATTGAAGGTAACGCTATCCAAAAAGCGGAATATTTAGTTAAAAATTATGGTTACGACTGTTTTGCAGATGATACAGGTTTAGAAGTCGAAACTCTAAATGGTGAGCCAGGAGTTTACTCGGCACGCTATGCAGGGTCACAACGTGATGCCAATGAGAACATGGATAAGCTTTTAGTAAACTTAAAAGATAAACCTAACAGAAACGCACAATTTAAAACCGTAATTGCGTTACACCTTAATGGCGGATTAAAAACCTTTACAGGTATTTGCAAAGGCGAAATTACCAAAGAAAAGCAAGGCAAAAAGGGTTTTGGTTACGACCCTATTTTTAAAGCTGAAGGTTACACTGAAACTTTTGCTGAAATCTCTTTAGAAGAAAAAAACAAGATTGGACATCGTGGGAAAGCTGTACAACAGTTAATTGCGTTTTTTAAAACGTTTAGAGAATAACCAAATCAATTATTAAATAACAACTTCGCTTAACTTAAACTTAAGGTATGAATCATTAAAAACAAATTCATACCTTTTAGTCCTTATTATCTTAAATAATACAAGTAACTAACAACTCCTCATCTAGTTCTTAATTTATTATTCTCGAATAGAAATAGAAGCCATATTCTAGTTACAATAATTAAAATGTAACTGTTATAATAATCTTCAGTCTTTAATAAAAAGTCAATTTTATATGTAACCTTTTTGTTTTTTTAAGTATTACATATATAAGCGATTAAAAATTGCACATTTGGAAAATTTAACTGACGAAGAATTAATGAAACGCATTGTTGAAGGAGATCTAGACATGATGTGCTATTTGTTTCAACGCTATCATATTAAGATTTATAATTTCTGTTTCCAAATGACCAAAAGTAAAGTTATTAGTAAAGATATAACTCAAGAAGTTTTTTATAAAGTTTTAAAACATAGGGAAACCTATAAACAAAACAAATTTTCACCTTGGATCTATGCTATAGCCAGAAATCTTTGTAGAGATCATTACAAAACCCTAAACAAGACTCAAAGACTAAATGACAAGGATTTAAAAGAGATATACAGAATAAATGACACTATATCTGAGCCTTCGGGAAATATTAGGCAATTAAATTTTGCACTAGAACAGCTAAGTCATACAG
>CAZBMY010000139.1:2392-6570 GCA_964492855.1 uncultured Flavobacteriaceae bacterium | reverse complement strand
CCTTCTGCATTAGGGATTACAACAGGCTCATTACCTTCCATTACAGAAACGCAAGAGTTGGTTGTTCCTAAGTCAATTCCAATAATCTTACTCATAACTTGTTTTTATAATTTTAAACTATTTCTGAATAAACAGAAATTTATAATTTGATTCATTAAATAATTCGAATACTATAAGTCAATGATTATGCCATCAGAAAAAATATGACATGATGTCAGAATGATGCAGAAGCCAAAAATAAATTTTAAAAAAGAAATAATCACTAGAGTAAAGACTTTGGTACATGATTTGATACATTTGAAAAAAACATCTATATATTATGAAACGTATACTTACTTTAATCTCAGTATTTACATTATTATTTACAGCGTGTGAAGGTCCACAAGGTCCTCCTGGATTTGATGGATTCGATGGACAAGATGGTGTGAATTTTGTTGGTCAATCTTTTGAGAGAGTCATTGATTTTTCGACAGATAATGATTACCAAGAAACATTAGAGATTCCTATTGATATTGAACTTCTTGAGAGCGACATGGTATTAGTTTATAGACTTGTTGATGTTGTTGATGATTTTGATGTTTGGAAATTACTTCCTGAAACAGTTTTTACTGATAATGGTGGGTTCTTTCAATATGATTTTGAACACAATTTTGATTTTGTAACCATCTTTATTGATGCGCCTTCAACTTTTAATTTTAATGACCTATTACCTAGCGATACAGATGGTCAAACATTTAGAATTGTTATTTTACCTGTCGACTTTATAAATAGTATAAATTTAAATCTTAACGATTTTAATTCAGTTATGAATTATGTGAAATTGAACTAGAAAAACAAATTATGTAGAAAAGCCTGGAATTAATTTCAGGCTTTTTTTATTCAACTTAGTCTATATTTGCGCTACACTAAATCGATTGCGTAAATGGAAAGTATTTCTGTTTTTGATATGTTAAGTATCGGTGTAGGACCATCGAGCTCGCATACTCTTGGGCCTTGGCGCGCCGCTAAAACCTGGATAAGTAAATTGCAACGTTTAGAGCAATTTACTATGGTAGCTTCTGTTTCTGTTGACTTGTATGGTTCTTTATCATTAACAGGAAAAGGTCATGCTACTGATGTTGCAGTAATTATGGGACTATTAGGTACTGACCCAGTGACATTTCCTATTGACCAAATCTCAGATGAGATTACAACTGTAAAACATACAGATATATTAAAATTAAATTCAGAGAAACCGATTCCTTTCAATTTTAAAGAAGATATAACATTTAACAGACGTTTCTTAAAACTTCACCCAAACGGTATTAAGTTTAGAGCTACGCTTAGAAATGGGAAAGTAATAACGGATACGTACTACTCTATTGGAGGCGGTTTTGTTGTACAAGAAGAACGAAAACGTGCCAAACGGCAAATTGAAAAATTTTCGGCGTTTCCTTTTCCTATCGAAAAAGCTACAGAATTGTTGGACTATTGTAATTCTGAGAATCTATCTATTAGCCAGTTGGTTTTAAAAAACGAATTATCATTACGTGCACCAGACAGAATAGATGATAAATTAAAAGCAATTTGGGATGTAATGTTAGACAGTATGTATGTCGGTTGCCATACAAAAGGTATATTACCTGGAGGCTTAAACGTCATTAGACGCGCTTATGAAACGCATGAAAAACTTAAGGGCAATAAGGCATATACTAATCCTGTAGAATGGATTAGCACCATAAGAAATACAGAAGTAAAGTTTCGTCAAATCTTAAAATGGGTATCTTGTTTTGCATTAGCTGTAAATGAGGTTAATGCTTCTCTTGGTCGTGTAGTTACTGCACCTACAAACGGAAGTGCAGGTGTGATTCCGTCTGTTTTAATGTATTACTTAGTTATTGAAAATCATGATGGCAATTTTGACGATATCAAAAAATTTCTTTTAGTTGCTGGTGAAATTGGAAGCTTATTTAAAAAAGGAGCTACTATTTCTGCAGCAATGGGAGGTTGCCAGGCAGAAATTGGTGTGTCGTCTGCAATGGCTGCTGGTGCCCTGACAGAGCTTATGGGTGGTAGCCCAGAACAAGTTTTAATTGCTGCCGAAATTGCTATGGAGCATCATCTTGGTTTAACATGCGATCCTATTGGCGGTTTGGTACAAATTCCGTGTATTGAACGAAACGCTATGGGCGCAATAAAAGCTATTAATGCTTGTGAAATGGCTTTAGACACAGACCCAAAAAACGTTAAAATACCATTAGATAAAGTTATTGCCACCATGTGGGAAACCGCAAAAGATATGACTTCAAAATATAAAGAAACTAGCGAAGGTGGTTTAGCTGTACAAGTTAATATGAGTGATTGTTGATTTTCAAACGTAATCTTAAGAAGGGTTAATCATTTAAACATTGAAAAGAATATTATACAACCTCTAAAAACTAATCTCGTTATTAAGAAAGTGTTAGCTAGCTATCAAAAAAAAGACAACCACAATGGGTTATCTCTTTTTGACATTACATAAAATCTATTTTGCACAATTTTCTCGTCGTCTGGTGTCGACCAAGTAAATGATTTTCCATTTATCCATTTCTTTTACAAACTGAAATGAGTTTACACCACAATGACTAAAATTACTGTCAAACCAAAACTCATAAGGTGTCCACGCATTTGCCATATTGCCATCTATCCGTATATCATAACTTAGAATTTTCTCTTTAAAAGTTCTGTCTTTTGGGATACCAGCTATGTTTTTTACAAATCCATGATAGTCATTTTCGCTTAAACGTGTTTCTCCTTCAGCATTTACAGAAATAGACTGCATTTTAATATTCCCTTTAGCCATAGCTTTTAACCTTACAGTATCTTGTTTATGGAAGGCATCAAAAAAATCTACAATAGTCTGTTTGACATTATCTTCTTCTGAAGTTTGAGCATTGAGAGAATAGCAAAAAAGCGAAACGAAAAGTACTAATGTGATTTTTTTCATGAGGATAGAGTTTGTTTATAATACTGCTAAAACAGTATTTCAACTTAAAGTTAAACAAAAGTTTGACAAATCTCATTATTTTTACAACTCACTAATTAAGAATACGATGTCTGTAGCCAAAAAAGAGTACAAACGCATTACTGTAAAGACCTTAGTAGACATGAAGTCTAAAGGCGAAAAAATATCTATGTTAACAGCTTATGATTACACTATGGCAAAAATTGTGGATGGCGCTGGCATAGATGTAATTTTAGTTGGAGATTCTGCCAGTAATGTAATGGCTGGTCACGAAACCACTTTACCGATTACCCTAGACCAAATGATATATCATGCGTCTTCCGTTGTTAGAGCTATTGATAGAGCATTAGTAGTTGTTGACTTACCGTTTGGAACATATCAAAGTGATCCAAAAGAAGCCTTACGTTCTGCTATACGTATTATGAAAGAGTCTGGAGGGCATGCTGTTAAACTAGAAGGCGGAAAAGAAATTAAAGATTCTATAAAGCGAATTTTGAATGCTGGTATACCAGTTATGGGGCATTTAGGTCTTACCCCGCAATCGATATATAAATTTGGCACCTACACGGTTAGAGCTAAAGAAGAACAAGAAGCACAACAGTTAAAAGATGATGCACTAATGCTTGAAAAATCTGGGTGTTTTGCTATTGTATTAGAAAAGATACCATCAACTTTAGCTAAAGAAGTTGCAGAAAGTGTTTCAATACCTGTAATAGGTATTGGTGCTGGCGATGGTGTTGACGGACAAGTATTGGTATTACATGATATGATTGGTATGACACATGAGTTTAATCCTCGTTTTTTACGTCGTTATATGAATTTATATGATGATATGACTAAAGCTATAGGACAATATGTTGACGATGTTAAGTCTAAAGATTTTCCGAATAAAAAAGAACAGTATTAATTAGACACTTAGATTAGTTAGATACTTAGATTAGTTAGATACTTAGATTAGTTAGATACTTAGATTAGTTAGATAGTTAGATTATTTACATAAATTAGATTAGTTATATTATGGCTCATAAGTTTAAAGAACTACAAATTTGGCAACGAAGTCGATCATTTTGTTCTAAGATTTACGAATTAACATCTAAGTTTCCTGAGTCTGAAAAATTTGGGCTCACTAATCAACTAAGACGAGCTTCAGTTTCTATTCCTTCAAATATAGCCGAAGGTTCTTCAAGGAAATCAA
>CAZBMY010000139.1:0-2292 GCA_964492855.1 uncultured Flavobacteriaceae bacterium | reverse complement strand
TTGTCATCTAACAAATCTAATTCATCTAAAGTGTCTAACAAATCTAAAAGGTCTAACAAGTCAAATCTTCAGGTTATTTATGAGGATAATCATATTATAGTCGTAAATAAGCGCTCTGGTGATATTGTTCAAGGTGACAAAACCGGAGATAAGCCCTTAAGTGAGGTTGTTAAAGAATATATAGCTGAGAAGTATAACAAACCAGGAAATGTCTATTTAGGCGTTGTACATCGCTTAGATAGACCAACAACAGGAATTGTTCTATTTGCTAAAACCAGTAAAGCATTACCAAGGCTTAATAAACTATTTGCAGAAAAGAACGCTAAAAAAACATACTGGGCTCTAGTTAAAAACCAACCGCCAAAAACTGAAGACACCCTAGTAAATTGGTTAAAAAAGAATCCTAAAAACAACAAGTCTTCAGCATACAGAAAAGAGGTTGAACATAGTAAAAAAGCTATTCTTCACTATAAAGTTATAAAACAGCTTGACAACTTTTATTTATTAAGTATAGATATAGAAACAGGCAGGCATCATCAAATTAGAACACAACTCTCTAATATTGGCCTTCCCATAAAAGGAGATCTAAAATATGGATTTGACAGAAGTAATAAAGATGGTAGTATAAGCCTACATGCTAGAGTCTTAGAATTTATTCATCCTGTAAAAAAAGAACCAATACATATTGTTGCGCCTTTACCTAAAGACCCGCTTTGGGATGCTTGTTATTAAACTTTACTCTACCAACTTAAATACTATTTTGTCCTTTTCCTTTTTCTGACTAAGCAAATTAATTGCTGACTCTGTAAGCTGAAGAACCCTAGGATACCCACCAGTAGTTTGACAGTCTCGCATTAGTACAATTAATTTTCCTGAAGGTGTTAACTGAACTGTGCCAGGCAAAACAGGACCTGTTAGTATAGACTCTAAATCATTATTAAAAGATGGAGAAAGTTGATAAGCCATACGATTGTAAAGATTAGAAACTTGAAAGCTTGAAGATAATAACACTGTTTTTTCTATCTCTGATAATTTTTCAAATTCTGGACCTCTATATGTTTCTAAAAATTCATACGAATAATCTATTGACTTTAGCTTTGAAAACGTCTGAGGTATTTTATCAATTTTATGTAACTGATTAATAGTCAGCAGATCTTCATCTTTAATTTTACTGTTTAGAGTAATAGGTCTATAATAGCTTCGACTATCAAGAATCATATCAGACATAAATCCGTTTTTAACAGCAATATAAGCTCGTAAACCTGACTTAAGCTGCATAAAACTAAGCACATCATTGCGCTTTACATTATAAACTTTATTGTTCTCAAGCGCTGTATTGTTAAGGTAAGGAGACATATTTGCTCCTGTAATTACAATTTGTGTATCAACCATATACTGAAGCTTTGGACCTATCATTGTTATTTCTAATACGGCATCATTTACAGCATTACCCAGTAAGCTATTGGCTAATTCAGCTGAAAACAAATCCATAGCTCCACTTCTTGGAACTCCAAATTCACCATATCCAAAACGTCCTTTATCTTGAATGGTAGAAAATAATCCTGCTTTTAAAACCTTAATCATTGTACTAGAATGCTTTTAGGTTTATAAGAATTTGAATCTACTTGTTTCAAAATTGAAAAATATTCTCCTTTAGATACAGGTTTAAACTTTATTTTATCACCAGCTTTTGCAAAACATGGATTATCAGTATTTATATCAAAAAAACTAATTGGAGAACTACCTATAATATGCCATCCACCAGGGCTGTTTTGAGGATAAATTCCGGTCTGATTTCCGCCTATACCAACAGCACCTTTTTTAATGTTTAAACTAGGCATCGATTTACGATTTAGATGTAGTGATTCTTGCAAGCCACCTAAGTATAAAAAGCCAGGCAAAAACCCAATAAAATAAACAGTATAAATTTGTTTATAATGACGCTGAATAATTTCTTCCTTCGGTAATCCTTTTGCAATAGAAAAGGAACTTAAATCTGTTCCAAATTCTTCATCGTAACAAACAGGGACTTCCCAAAGTTTCTGTTTCACTAAACTTAGCTCATCTAAGTCAGAATATATAGATTTGAGTTGATAAAATTCACTATAGATATCTTCAATAGCGAAATTGTAATTAATTAATATTGAATTATATGTGTTAATTATATCAACTTTTACTTTAACATAATTGCATAATAATGAATTTTTGAAATTTAGAACATTTTGAAGCACATTATCATCAATAATTGATGGCCATTCTATTAAAATAGAACGTTCATTATACTGGATATAC
>CAZBMY010000138.1:4922-6597 GCA_964492855.1 uncultured Flavobacteriaceae bacterium | reverse complement strand
GCTTACTATTTCTGGTAATACCAAATTTGTTGGTATAGTTGAACCACCAGTAACCTCAACTTCGTTTGGCGCAAGACTAGTAATGACATATGATAATCCGTCTAACTCAAATGTTGTACCTATATTGAGTTGTAAAACACCATTAACACTTCTAAAACCAACCCAACCTGCGGCTTCATATACAGCTTCAGTGCCATCTGGAATTGTTAAATCTATATTGATAAAAGTACCTCCAAAAGTCGTTGTGCCAATGGTAGCTGGTGTTGTACCTAAAGCTTCTAACGTTGCCAAAGGGTTTGCACCAAAAGCACTTTGACCAATAGATAGCATTGAACTTGGAATGGTAATATCCGTTAAATCATTATTTCTAAATGCGCGTTGACCTATGGTTTCGACACCTTCAGGAATAGTAATAACGGTTAAATCATTATTATCAAAGGCAAAGTCTCCAATGCTTTTTATTGTATTTGGTAGTATCAAACTTGTGAGTGAGATACCGTCATAAGCATTATTACCAATACCTGTCACTGAAAAGGTTTCATCCTGAAAAGTAACCGAAGATAAGATGGTTAAACTTTGTGGTACGCTTGGACCACCAATAGCATCAACTTCGTTAGGAGTTAAAGCAGTAATTCTATAGGATAATCCGTCCACAACAAACGTGTTGCCAACTTCTAAAGGTATTTCTCCATTTATCGTTTTAAAACCTGTCCAGCCATTGTCTAAATAAGCTTGCTCAGTTGTATCTGGTACGGTTAAATCTATATTGTCTCTATCTCCAAAAGAATTGCCTTGAATATTGGGTGGATTTGTGTTTAAAGACTCTATAGACTCTAGTGGATTTTGTCCAAACGTGTTGTTACCAACGGTGCTAACTGTTGCTGGTAGTAAAAGCGTTGTAATTTCATTATCTCTAAAGACATTATTGCCAATTGTTCCTAAATTTTCAGGAAGTGTAAGGCTTGAAATGTTGTTTACCTCAAAAGTTTGATTTCCCATACTAGTTACACTATTTGGAATATCTAAACTCTGTAATTGATTAATTCGGAATGCTCTTGACCCTATAGACCTTACAGTGTTCGGAATTGTAAGATTGGTCAAGGACGCGCCTTCAAAAGCATCATCATCTACTCTTACAAGCGTAAGCGTTTCATCTTGAAAGTTCACTGTTTGTGGTAATACTAAATTTGCAGGTATGCTTGTACCACCAGTCACTTCAACTTCAAAAGGGCTTATATTGGTGACGGTATAGTTTAATCCTGAAACTTCAAATGTGGTGCCTACAATTATTTGTTCAACACCATTAATGCTTTTAAAACCAGTCCAAGTAGCTGCTTCATAGGCGTCTTCTGTTCCTTCAGGTACAAATACATCGATATTTTGACGATTGCTGAAACTATCATTGGTTCCTGTAGTTACAGCTGGTGGTGTAGTAGCCTCGACTATAACAGTGGTTAACGGATTATTTCTAAATGAATTAATACCAATACTAGTTACCGTGTTAGGAATGTTTACTGAAGTAAGATTATTGCCCGCAAAAACAAATGCACCAATAGAATTAAGGCCACTACCAATAGTAAGGCTTGTTAAATTATTGTCTTGAAAAGCAAAAGACCCTAAATTTACCAGAGCATCTGGTATGACTAATGTTGTTAATTGATTATTCTCAAAAGCA
>CAZBMY010000138.1:0-4822 GCA_964492855.1 uncultured Flavobacteriaceae bacterium | reverse complement strand
AAAAGCACTACGCCCTATAGTTTGTAGCGAATTAGACAAGGTTAAACTACTAATAGTGTTGTTAAGAAAGGCAAAACTTTGCACCGCAGTAACACTATTGGGCATAACAACGGTTGTTAATTGATTATCTCTAAAAGCACTATTACTTATTGTAGTCACACCATCAGGTATAGTAACACTTGTTAATTGATTGTTCGCAAAAGCTCTAAAAGGAATTGATGTGATTGCATTACTTAATGTAAGTTGTGAAATGGCATTATTATCAAATACAAAACTACCCAATGTTGTTACACTATTTGGGATAACCAAGGTTGTAAGTGCGTTACCATCAAAAGCACGTGTTTCTATTTCTCGTAAGGTGTTAGGAAACGTGACCGATATTAAATTATTATTTCTGAAAGCACTATCGGATACAGATGTCACTGTGTAGGTTGTGCCGCCGTTAGCTGCAGTCTCAGGTATATCAATGGCTGTTAATGTACCTTCTTGACCTAAAATCGTAACTTCGTCTGGTAATATAGAGGTTACCAAATAATTAAAACCGCCTACAGTAAATGCACTGTTAAAAGTTATGCTTCCTGCTACGATAGTACCAAAGACGGACCAGCCATTTATTATATAACCTCTTAAAGTACCTTGCGGTACATTTAGTGTTGCTGCACTTACATCTGAGAACGTATCAGACTCTATAAGCGGTGCCGTTGTACCTAAACAAGTTACTTCTTCGATAGGATTACTCGTAAAAGCAATTGAACCAATAGATGTTACTGAAGCTGGGATAGTAAAACTCGATAACTCGTTATCACTAAAAGCTCTATCACCAATAACTGTAACAGAATTAGGAATTGTAATACTCGTTAAATCGTTACCACTAAAAGCTATATCTTCAATAGTGGTCACACCATTAGGAATGGTTAATGTAGAAATAGCATTAAACCCAAATGCTGATTGTGGTATTATACTCAAATTATTAGATAGTGTTAGACTTGTAATGTCGTTTTCAGTAAAAACAAAGCTCCCAAGAGTAACTACGCTATCTGGGATAATTACTTCTCCTGTAATATTGTTAGCAGCAAAGGCCAATTCTTCAATCTCTCTAACTGTATTTGGTATGGTAACTGAGGTAATGTTTTGTATATTCTGTCTTGTAAAATCATCAAAACCAAAAGCAGTTCTGCCAATTACAGTGACGTTATACGTTGTACCATTATCTGTAACTGATGGAGGTATGATCAAATTTGTTGAACCACTATCGCCTCCAGTAATTTTGACTTCGTTTGGATTTGTAGAGATGACTTCGTATTCCAAACCATCTACAGTAAATGTGGTTTGTGAGAAACTTAGTGTTGCAAAAACAACGATTAGTAGTGTGAGTAGTTTTGTTTTCATTTGGGTGTGTTTTAAAAATATTGTGTGATTTTTATAGTATTGATGATGAGTTAATTGACTAGTCTAAAAAACTAAAGTCTAAGAACTGTATGCATATTTCATTGAATAATTCTTCTGCTTCAGGTTGTCTTATTAAGGCTTCTAGTAATCCGTTAAACGCTTGCGCTTTAGCTGCTTCTATAGTTTCATCACTAAAAATAGCTGGGTCGTAATCGCCTAAGAATTTTGTTGCTGCAGTTTTTAGACTCTCAAAAGCTTCGGGTTGTCTTGCAACAGATATGAACAATTCGTCTAGCGCAAGACCTCTGGAATTGCCATTAATTATGGCATTGTCACTCATATGCTCTGCATCAAAAGGTCCAACAAATTGGGTAGCAGCAGTATCTAAAGTCTCAAAAGCTTCGGGTTGTCTTGACATACCTTGAAACAACTCCGCAACAGCCTGTCCTCTAACTATAATTGTATTATCAGTAAAAGGCAATAACTCCGTATAATCAGTATACATTGTTTCTGTAAGTGCTATTAAAGTTTCTGCAGATTCAGGTTGCCTTGTGATATTTTCTAATAATGTAATAGCGACACTCATTTTTATTGCGTTTATATCTGAGTCTGCACTATTATCTAATAAATTTGAAATAGAATCTAATGAGGTTGAAAACTGATTTTCAATCTCGTTTTGATTCTCTGACAACTCATTGATTTGATTTTGTAAATTGTCTATATCATCTTCGTAAGTACAACTTGTTAATCCTAAGAAGATAATTCCTGTGAGTAATAGAACTATTTTTTTCATAATTGTGTAGGCATATGTTTTATGATGCAATACTATTTCTATATCTGTTTTTCTGAAAAATAAAATTCCTCAGAGGGAAAAAATGGACCTAAAAAGTGAAAAAAATGACTTGAAAAATTCTTCATATTCAAATCGAAACAAAGGTAAATTGAGGTGTGCTTTTAGGCTGTAACAATCCCGAACTAGACAATAACAATAGCGACATAAAATGAAGTAAAATGGTGTGTTTAATCTGTGATTTCAGATGGGCTTACACCAAACTCTTTCTTAAAACATTTAGAAAAATACGATGGGCTTGTAAACCCATATTGAAACGCGACTTCGGATATGGTAAATTTTCTAGTCAGCAAAGCAGCTTTTGCTTTATTAAGTCGAGTAGTAGTAATAATCTGACCAGGCGTTTTGCCTGTGAGTTCTTTTAGTTTGCGTTGTAACTGACGCTCACTAATACCAATTTTAGTACTTAATGTATCTACACCAAAATTGCTGTTATCCAAGTTTTGTTCTATAATAGCAAACAAATCTTCTAAAAAAGAATCGTATTGAATAACCTGAGAGATACTTGGGCTTTCTTGTACATTAACAACACCACTTTTTGATACGCTGTAAACACATTGCAAGTCATTGTTTTTATTCACCAAAACTGCACCTTCTTTTTTAAACTGAAATGCAGAACCAGATAATAGATATTTTATGGTTTGAATAGCATATATTCCGTTACGCTTAGATTGCGTTTTTAAATTATTGATAATGTAGTTATCGTTTTCTGATGCGGATTCTTTAAGCGACAATAAACCTTGCCTCATAAAAATACAAAATGATGCTGTAATTCCTAATTGCTTTAGATGCTGCTCAAAATCTATTGCACAATTTGTAGCTCTAGCTGGCAATCTAAATGCTGCAACAAAGCTTTTTCTGCTTGAAACAATAGTCTCTCCTTTATACTGCTCTATAAATTGTTTAACTAAATTTGGCTTTAGATTGGTTGTTGCTTGCTCAGAAATACAGCCACAAACTAGAGTTATTAAGCCTCTTTCATGATGTTTTTTTGGTTTAACTTCATCAATGAAACTTTTCATCTCAGTTAACACCTCTTCTGTATTTCCTGCCCAAAACAAATGGTCGTTACCGCTAAATTCTACAAATTTTGCATCTTTTATATGATGAGCCACAAAACGACCTTCTTCAATTTTTACATCAATATCATTAGTGCGTTGCATCAATAATGTAGGTACTTTAATGTGTTTTAGGACATCAATAATATTAACTTCGCTATTCATTTTAGTGAGCTTAATCGCTGCCGATGGACTTGCTCCAGACCTAAAATAGTTGGCTAGCCAATCCATAAAAATTGTGTCATTAGCCTTAGACGGCACTAAACTTTGTAAATACAGTTTGCCGCTTCCCCAGTTGTTTTCAATCATATCGTACACCTTTTGACGCTCATCGTCTGTTGGTGCCCAAGGATAATCTTCTGAAAAACGACGTTTCGCAAAGATGCCAAATGCCATTAGTGCCAATACCCTATTAGGATACGTGGCACTGAATAATGCGGAAACACTACCACCTTCTGAATGTCCGAATAAAACAGCTTCTTTAGAGTTTACAGCATCCATAACAGCTTTAATATCTTCCATGCGCTCCTCAAGTGTAGAAAGCTCAACGACACGGTCAGATAAGCCTGTGCCGCGCTTATCAAAAAGGATAACTCTAGCAACTTTACCTAATTCTTCGAAAAAGTGAACCAATTCTGGGCAAGACCACATCCAATCGATATTAGATATCCAACCTGGTATGTATACCAAATCTACATCTCCATGACCAAAAACTTGGTAAGCGATACTAATGTTTCCACTTTTGGTGTATTGAATTGGGGGTTTCATAACTTTGATAAGAATCTTTATTCAAAGATGAATCACTATAACAAATCCGACAAGAAACTAAGGGTAGCAAAAGGGTAGCACATAAAGTAAGCCCTTGTTAAAAAAGACTTTTACTGTAGGTTGTAAATGAAAAAAATACGACATCTAAAAGATGATACTAGTGCTTTTTTGCTTCAATAAAAGCGATAATATCTTCTTTTGAGTCTAGATTTAGTTTTTTACGAATACGATATCTCAAAGATTTTACAGCTGGTGTTGTAGTGTTGGTTAATTTAGAAATCTCAGTAGCATTTAAATCTAACTTCATAAGACACAACAATTGCTTTTCATTGTTGTTAAGCTGAGAAAATTCACTGTCTAAAAGCACTTTAAAATCAAGATTTGTTTTGTCTAGATAGGACTGAAGTGAAGATGTTATTTTTTGAGACGACTGCTCTGAGAGTAAGGATGCTCTTATAGATTTAAGGGCTTGTTCACGTTCGGTTTTGTCATTGATAGCAATAACATTTTTGACCTTATCAATAGTTTGCTTAATAACCTCTTCTTTAAATGAGTTTTCTATGACTACTTTCTTGAGTTCAGTTTCACGGTTTGCTAAAGCTAAATCTGCATTTAGTTTTTCTGCTTCTTTGAGGATTAGTTTTTGTTTGGCATTTTTTCTTATAAAATATAAAGAAATTAAACTCGTAAAAGCTGTAACAATGAGTAGCACAAAGTAAAGTTGTTTTTTTGAAGCTTCATTTTGAAGCTGCAAGTC
>CAZBMY010000137.1:0-6628 GCA_964492855.1 uncultured Flavobacteriaceae bacterium | reverse complement strand
ATTTAATGCATGTTACAGATGTTTGTGAGCGCATTGTGGTATTAGAAAAAGGAGAGGTGATTAAAGACTTAGAAACCAACCCTACAACCTTAAAAGAATTAGAAGCGCATTTTGCAAAAAATGCAGTTTCTGTTTCTGAGGAGGAGGAATAAATCAATAAACACGATATCATTTTAAAAGCTGAAGGTTATAACTTTCAGCTTTTTGTTTTTATGCGTTCAACTTTTAAAACCACCAAATTTCTACTAAAATTCAAAAAGATGTTTATTTTTACCACATAGGATAAGAAAACGGAGTGTTTTTCGTTATGCTTAAACTAGAAAACCCAATCCTTTGAAATCACTTATAAAAGTAATAGTATCGGTTATTTTAGTGGCACTCATCGCCCAGAGCTGTTCGCGTAAAAAAGACAAGTTCATTAATCGTGCTTGGCATTCTGTAGGTACAGAGTACAATATTCTCTACAATGGTGAATTAGCGTTACAACAAGGTTTAGAGACGGTTAATAATGCCTATACTGAAAATTTCTGGGAACTATTACCAGTAGAGCGTTTTGAAGCAAAAGACGAAGTACGCTTGGGTAATGAAGCTGAAAACTCTGACTTTGAACGTGCCGAAGAAAAAGCCACTAAAGCCATACAAAAGCATAGTATGACGATTGGCGGGAAAGAAAAAAATCCGCAAATAGATGAAGCGTATTTGCTGCTAGGAAAATCTAGATATTATGACCAACGCTTTGTACCTGCTTTAGCAGCCTTTAATAATATCCTAAATAAATATCCGTCTAGCGATAAGATTAACCAAGTTAAAGTCTGGAGAGAAAAAACAAACCTACGACTAGGAAACCCAGAATTAACCATAAAAAATTTACGCCGTCATTTAGAACAAGAAGAGGTAGAGGGTCAAGATTTAGCTGATATTTCGGCAGTATTAGCCGAAGCCTATTTAGTAATTAAAGAAAAGGATACAGCACTTAGATATATTGATACAGCAGCTGTTGCCACAAAAATTAATGCGCAAAAAGCACGATATAACTTTATAAAAGGGCAATTATACAATCAACTAGGAAAAAAGGATAGTGCTAATATGGCCTTTGACGAGATTATAGATATGCATCGCAAGATTCCAAGAGCATTTTATATCAATGCCCACCTTGCCAAATCTAATAATTTTGATGTCGATACTGGTGACAAGCTTTTATTTATGGAATATCTGACGGAGCTTGAAGAGAATCGAGAAAATCGCCCGTTTTTAGATAAAATATATGACCGTATCGCAAGATTTCACCAAGGACAATCGCGAGATAGTCTGGCTGAAGCATACTACAACAAAGCTATAGTGTCTAATAGGAGTCTAAATAATGATCAAGTACTTTTTGCAAATAACTATCTGACATTAGGTAATATGTATTTTGATAGAACAGAATACAAAGTAGCTGGTGCCTATTTTGATAGCACATTAACAAACATGATAGAGAAAACAAAGCCATATCGTGTTGTTAAGAAAAAGAGAGAAAACTTAGAAGATGTTATTTATTATGAAGGTATAGCAAGAAGTGGAGATAGTATTCTTCGTTTAGTTAAAATGCCAAAAGAAGCACAAGTAACCTATTTTAATACGTTTATAAGAGAACTCAAAACTAAAGATTCTTTAGCGGCGGAGTTAGAAAAAAAGCAGATTGCCAGTATTACAAATGGTAATACAAATACAGGGTTTGCATCTACATTTGGCAGACCACAAGGCAACAATCTACCAGGTGCTCCAGGAAGCAATACTAGAAATTCAGACTTTTACTTTTACAACCAAAGCACAGCGCTTTATGGTAAAAATGAGTTTATAAAACTATGGGGGGATAGAAAACCCCAAGATAATTGGCGTTTGTCTGCAGGTAATAAAAGCATAGATCGCTCTAATTCTGGGACTCAAGACCAAGAAGATACCCTTACACAGCTAGAGCTTTATGATCCCGAATATTACATTAAGAAGTTGCCGACAGACAAAGTTGTTTTAGATAGTATCTCCAAAGAGCGAAATTTCGCGTACTATCAGCTAGGCCTTATATATAAGGAGAACTTTAAAGAGTACAAACTCGCAAAAGCAAAGCTCAAAAACTTATTAGATAGTAATCCTGAAGAGCGCTTAATATTACCATCTAAATATTATTTATATAAAATATACGAATTGCTTGGCGAAACGGGTGAGGCAGAAATCGCAAAAAACAATATAATTAGTCAGCATCCAGATTCTAGATACGCAGAGATATTAAGGAATCCAAATTCTCAATTAGCCAAGGATGAAAACAATCCAGAAACTATCTATGAAGGATTATATCGAAAGTTTGAAAATCAAGAATATGTTGAGGTTATTGCGGTTGCTGAAGAGCAGATTAAACGTTTTCAAGGCGATGGTTTTGTGCCGAAGTTTGAAATCTTAAAAGCTTCAGCTATTGGTCGTCTTAAAGGGCTAGAAGCTTATGAAGAAGCAGTGAATTATGTGGCATTGACTTATCCAAATTCTGAAGAAGGAAAACGTGCGCAAGAGATTCTACAAAATGCTCTACCTCTGATGCAGAATAAAGAATTTGCTCCAGAAGATGAAGGTAATTCGTTTCATGTTGTTTATGAATTTAATAGCTCAGCTAGTGAAGAAATTAAAACGTTCACAGAAGAATTAACTAAAACGATGGAGCGTTTGCCGTATACGGATATAAGTCTTTCAAAAGATGTCTATAACCAAAACACTACTTTTGTGGTTGTTCATGGATTAAAATATCTTACGTCAGCTTTAGGATTTGGACCAACACTTCAAGATTATAAAGAAGAAAATACCTCAGGGATTACTAGAAAGTATTTTACAATATCGTCTGCCAATTATGCGATTATTCAACGTCACAAAAATTTGGAATCCTATTTAAAACCTGAATAAAATTAAAGACAAATGTTTTCAGACAAAAAACAAAAAACTACTATGGAGTCATCAACACAGCAAAATATTATTGCACAAGGAACTAAGATTGTAGGCGATATAAAGAGTAAAGGCCCTTTTAGGATAGACGGTTCTATTGAAGGAAATGTTACTACAGAGGGTAAGGTTGTTATAGGAAAAGCAGGTCAGGTATTAGGGACGTTACATGCTGTTAATGTAGATATCGAAGGTAAGTTTTCAGGAAAACTATTAATTAAAGGAACATTATCCCTTAAGTCTACAGCGCAAATAGATGGTGAAGTTCAAGTTAATAAGTTGGCCGTAGAGCCAGGAGCAACATTTAATGCAACCTGCAGTATGGGTGCCGTAAAAGCCTTAAACAATGGAGAGCAAGCATCCCAAAAAACAGATAAAGGAACAGAAAGGACAGCTTAATTCTTACGCACGATTTTCTGGTATTGCTATACAAATGATAGCCATTATTGGAGTGGGCACTTTCATAGGTGTGAAACTTGATGAAAAACACCCCAACAAAAACAACCTTTATACACTAGGGTTTACATTAGGTTCTGTAATTGCATCAATTGTTTACGTAATTAGACGTATTATTGCAGCTTCAAAAGAATAATAAAAGGTAATCCGTTTATGGAAGCATTTAAAAAAAGACAGATTTCGTTTGTATTACAGCTTGTTGCTGTTACAGCAGTCTTACTAGGCTTGCACATGTATCTGTTAAGCTATTTTGCAGAAAAAATAGAGTTTTTTTTCCCGGTATGGCATATTTATGTGTTTCATGTTTTAGTTACTACTATTTTCTACACTATAATTAATTATAGGTTTTCATCAGGTAAGACCAGCATCTTTAATTTATTTATGGGATTAACCTTTTTAAAGATGATTTTAGCCATCCTTTTCTTGTTACCACTTTTACTTTCTGATTTTGAAAACAAGCAGCCAGACGTTTTCAATTTTTTCATTCCGTATTTTATGTATTTGTTTTTTGAAGTTTATGCATTAACTAAGTTCCTTCAAAAGGCTTAAAAACCAATAAAATTTATAGGGAAAAGCACTTAGAAAATTATATGAAAATTAGTGTTTGTCAATTCATATAATGTGCGTACATTTGCAGCGAATTTAAAGCAAGGTATTTTTAACCCCGTAAGAATGAGAATAAACACCTTTAAACGCGTAGCATTTACCGTTCTGTTTTTATCAGTATTTAGCTTTGGTTTTGCCAAAGAAACTAAAGAAGGCGGAGACGATGAGAAATTTGATCCTAAAGAGATGATTTTGCATCACGTTAAAGATGCTTATGGCATGCACATTATAGACATTAATGAGCATCCAATTACGATTCCACTACCAGTAATCCTTTACACAGAAAAAGGTCTTACGATGTTTTCTTCATCAGAGTTTCACCATGATTATAATGGTGAAGTTATCGTTGAGAAAAACGGTCAACGTTTTGTAAACGTTCATGAAAAAGTATATGTTTTAGAAGAAGGTGCAACAACTGTAGCGTATGATGCTGAGCATCACCCAACAAATGCGCATAGGCCTAAGCTAGATATTTCTATAACCAGAAATGTTTTTATGATGTGGGTCTCAATAACAGTATTGCTTTTGATTTTCTTATCTGCAGCACGTCGCTATAAAAAGTCTGATAATTATGTGCCATCAGGTATTGCTAGTTTTGTTGAGCCTTTAATCGTCTTTGTACGTGACGAAATTGGTAAACCAATGATTGGAGAGCACAAATACAAAAGATACATGCCGTATTTATTAACCATATTTTTCTTTATATGGATTAATAATATTTTTGGATTAATTCCAATTCTTAATGGCGCCAACTTAAGTGGTAACATTGCGTTTACATTCACATTAGCAGCCATAACTTTTATAATTACAACGTTTAGTGGTAACAAAAACTACTGGAAACACATCTTTTGGATGCCAGGTGTGCCTGTACCAATGAAGATATTTTTAATGCCAATTGAGATTATAGGAATGTTTGTAAAACCTATTTCATTAATGATTCGTTTGTTTGCTAATATTACAGCAGGTCACGTTATCATATTAGCATTAATGTCATTAATATTTGTATTTAAGTCTTACGCAATAGCACCAGTATCTGTAGCATTTTCATTGTTTATTACAGTTATCGAGGTTATTGTAACAGCAATACAAGCATATATATTTACAATATTGTCAGCTCTTTATTTTGGGATGGCAACAGAAGAAGCACATCATTAATTAATTTAAATTTTATATTATGACTATTACTGGAATTGCAGCTATTGGAGCTGGTTTAGCAGCTATTGGAGCTGGTGTTGGTATTGGTAAGATTGGTGGATCAGCTATGGAAGCTATGGCACGTCAACCAGAAATGCACGGAAAGATTCAATCTTCTGCATTAATCTTAGCAGCCTTCGTAGAAGCGGTAGCACTATTTGGTGTTGTTGTTGCTTTCTTACAAGGGTAAGACATTAAAATACAGAAGTAACGGTTGGTTACTTCTGTGTTTTTAAAATTTAAGTTATTTAAAACAAAACAGAATGGATTTAATTACACCAGAATTTGGACTTGTCATTTGGACGTTAATTACATTTTTAATTTTACTTTTTATCTTAAGAAAATTCGCTTGGAAGCCAATTTTAGGAGCTGTAAGTGATAGAGAAGAAGGTATTAAAGATGCTTTAGCTTCTGCAGAAAAAGCACGTCAAGAAATGGAAAATCTTACTGCAGATAACGAGCGTATTTTACAGGAAGCACGTGCAGAACGTGAAGCGATGTTAAAAGATGCTCGTGACATGAAGAATAAGATGATATCTGATGCCAAAGAAGAAGCACAAGAACAAGCTAATAAAATGATAGAGCAAGCTCAAGCAGCAATAGAGAGTGAAAAGAAAGCAGCTATGGCAGAACTAAAAAGTCATGTTGCGGGTCTATCTATAGATATTGCTGAAAAAGTGGTACGTAAAGAATTATCTAACAAAGGCAGTCAAGAAAAATTGGTTGAAGACATGTTAGGTGAAGCAACTTTAAACTAATATAAATGTCAGGATCAAGAGCAGCCATAAGATATGCTAAAGCGGTTTTGAGCTTAGCACAAGAGCAAAAAACGGAAGAAGCAGTTAATAATGATATGAAATCTATTGTTAATGCTATTGCTCAAAGCACTGAGTTAAATCAGATGCTTCAAAGTCCTGTTGTAAGATCTTCGGATAAAAAAGCAGTGTTGTCATCTGTATTTGCAAAAGCAAATTCAAATACAACAAATCTTATTGATACATTGATTTCTAATAAAAGATTAGCGTTGTTAAATGAGGTAGCTTCTAGCTATATCAATTTATACGATCAGTTAAGAGGAAGTCAAGTAGCTAAGGTTACAACAGCTGTAGCTTTAACTCCAGAATTAAAAACGAAGGTTTTAGCCAAAGTAAAAGAACTTACTGGCAAAGAAGCAGAATTAGAAAGTATAATAGATGAAAGCATCTTAGGTGGTTTCATTTTACGAGTAGGTGATATACAGTATAATGCTAGTATTGCTAATAAACTCAATAAATTAAAAAGAGAATTTACATTAAATTAATAATGGTTTTAGGTTAGCCTATAATGGCTAATAGCTAAAAGCTAAAGACTAAAAAAATGGCAGAAGTAAAACCAGCTGAAATATCAGCAATCTTAAAACAACAACTTTCAG
>CAZBMY010000136.1:3704-6692 GCA_964492855.1 uncultured Flavobacteriaceae bacterium | reverse complement strand
TCAGTATTGATATCAAATTTCAATTTGAAAAAAATAACAAAATCACTTTTTTATTAGAGAAATAATAAATTATTGTGTAAAAAACATAATTTATGATGAATTTAACTTATTTGTTTCCAAACTGTTAAAGATGTGTTATCTAATCGGTAAAGTGTAACATTTTTTGAAATCCATCGTCTTTTAGATATAAACATAAATCAATTTTCAATCAAAAAACTTTCATCATGAAAAAATCAATTTCAATTTTGGCTTTAGCATTAAGCCTTATCGTACCAACAGTTAACGCATCAACTGTAGACCATTTACCAACACCTATTGTAGTAGTTAATAAAGAAGCTAAAGTAAGCGCATTATGTAAAGCTGCAGCTACTGGGAATATAACTGCTGTAAAGCAATTGCTTAAAAATGGTGTTGATGTAAATCAGAAATCTAATGGTATGATGCCTATTCACTATGCTGCTAGATTTAATAGAGTAGATGTAATTAAAGTATTAATTACTGAAGGCTCGGAAATACATACACCTTGTGATAAAGGTTTATCTGCGCAAAAGCACGCAGAAAAAACAAACGCTAAAGAAGCTGCTCTGTTTCTAAAGCGTTTTAAGAAATAAAATATCTAAATAAGATAATTTATTTGAGTTAGTTAGTTAGAAAAAGCATCCATTAGGGTGCTTTTTTGTATTTATCTATAGCGTCTTTTATTTTTTCAATTCTGTTTTCAGGGTCAGGATGCGTACTTTGAAATTCAGGCACACGATTAGGACCTGCTGCATTCTTTAAAATTTTCATAACACCAATCATTTCTTCAGGGTTATAGCCTGCTTTTATCATAAATCGCACACCTAATTCATCGCTTTCTAACTCATCATCACGACCGTTAGCAAGCAGTTTGCCTTGCCCATATTGTTGTGCTACAACACCCATATCTATAGCTCCTGCACCCATAATCATAGTTTGCCAAAACTTTGAATCTGTAATGCGCTCATTAGAATGCTTACCGAGTACATGACCAATTTCATGCCCTAAGACACCTGCTAGTTGGTCTTCGTTTTCTAATTTTGAAAATAGTGCATATGTTATAAAACATTGACCTCCGGGAAGCGCAAAAGCATTAATAGTTTTGTCATCTGCGAGTAAGTGAAAATCATATTTGTATGGTGTGCTTTTAGCAATGCTGTTGTTTACAAGTTTTTGACCAACTTCATCAACTAAAGCTTGGTATCTATTATCTGGGTGTAAACCACCATGTTGCTGAGCCATGCCAGGAGCGCTTTGCAAACCAATAGCAATTTCTTGCTCTGGAGATAGTGAAATGGCTTGAGTTCTTCCTGTGTATGGATTAGTCTCTTGTTGACTACAACGTCTTAAAAATGCAAATGCCACAACGGCTAAGCCTATTAGTAATCGTACTTTAAAATTTCCTCTTCTCATATTCAATGTTAAATTTATATCACAAATTACAAAAAGTTCATCTATTTTTGAGAATCAAAATTTTAGTTTTAATGTTTATGGACATAAAGTTTCAAATTATACCAAAGGAAGAAATTTTTAAAATCATACCTCTTGTGTATGCATTAAACGAAGGTAGGGTAGAGGAGTCTACACTAAAAGAGCGATTTAAAGAAATGGTAACTCAAAATTACGAGTGTGTCGGTGCTTTTATAAATAACAATCTTGTAGGTGTAACCGGACTCTGGTTTTGCACCAGGCATTATACGGGTAAATCAGTAGAACTAGATCATGTTTATATTAAGCCGGAGCACAGAGGTCAAGGTTTGGGTAAGCAGTTTATGACTTGGATTAATATGTATTGCCAATCTAAAGATTGTAAATCTTTAGAACTTAATACTTATGTCAGTAATTACCCATCTCACAAGTTTTATTATAATGAAGGTATGGAAATTTGGGGCTATCATTTTTTTAAACACCTATAATTACTTTAAGAAATCTAAATTGGTATTCGTTTTTATTTCGTAGGGTGGTTTGTTATATGAGAAAATTCTAGCATCTAAATCACCTCGAAGTACAATCGATTTATCTTTTACTTCAATCCAACTTCCCTCTCGTAGTCCAATTACGGGTTGGGTATTAAATTTATGAAACTCTTTAATGCGTGTCTCACGGGTTTCTCCCATGTGTGTGTTTCCTTTTATAGGATCTAAATAGTGGGCATTAATATTAAAAGGAAGAATAGCAATTGTTTTAAAACTAGGTGGGTAAACAATAGGCATATCATTTGTGGTTTGCATGGTTAAGCCGCAAATATTGCTTCCAGCACTTGTTCCTAGATATGGCGTACCATTTTCTATAGCTTCTTTTAAAGGTTCTAATATATTGTTTTTATATAGCTGATTAACTAATACAAATGTATTACCGCCGCCAGTAAAAATACCTTTGGCATTTCTAATAGCTTCTATAGGGTTTTTATATTGGTGAAGCCCTATTACTTTTTTGTCAAGTTTTGCAAAGGCTTTAGAAACAACCTCGGTATAATCGTCATGAGATAAGCCACTTGGTCTTGCATAAGGGATAAATACAATTTCATTAACAGCGTTAAAGTGTTGTCTTAAGGGTTCAAAAAGATATTCCAAAAAATGGCTTCCGTGAATAGTAGATGTGCTAGCGATAAGAGCTGATTTCAAAATTGTAGACTTATTAGAGTTTGAAGCATAAAAATAGAATATTTAATAATTTTAGCTATAATTCTAAATATTTAAAGAAACTCTAAATAAGTCATTTAACAAAAATTTACCACCAAGTTATTACCTTTTTAAGATTACAAAACCGAAATTTATAATATCAATCTAAACTAACCATGCGCAACTCTACTCTCTTAATAGTATTATTTTTCAGCTTTATAGGTGTAAATGCCCAGGATATTGTGCGTGTAGAAATTAATGGACGTATTAATGTAGAAACAGAAGACAAGGAAGGGATAACTGTCTATAATCAAAGTTCAAAAGAAGGTGTAACTACAGATGAAAATGG
>CAZBMY010000136.1:0-3604 GCA_964492855.1 uncultured Flavobacteriaceae bacterium | reverse complement strand
GGATAACTGTCTATAATCAAAGTTCAAAAGAAGGTGTAACTACAGATGAAAATGGCGCCTTTAAAATAGAGGTTGCTGAGTTTGATGTTTTAGCATTTGGTGCTCTCCAATTTAAAGATTTTACTATTAAAATAGATAAACGAATTATTGAGTCGCGACAGGTATCTGTTCGCTTGGTAGAAGACGTTAATAAATTGGATGAAGTCATTATTTTGCCCTATGATTTATCTGGTAATCTTTCGGTAGATGCAGAGGCTGTTAGAACGTATAACGTTAATATGTCGGAGATTTACAAAGGAGAGGAAGATTTTAATGATTATAAATTTTCAGCAGATAATAAAACTAAGATAGACGATCCTTTGTTAGACGGTAACAGGTTTAGAAATGGTCTTAATTTGGTAAATGTGTTTAGACTTTTTGTAAAGAAAAAAGAAAAACAAAAATCTGAAGCTGAAAAATTTCAGGATCGTATTAGTCCTATACAAAAGCGATACAGCACTAATTTTCTAAAAGAGAATTTTAAAATACCTACAGATTTAGCTAATGCCTTTGTAGATTTTGTAGAACGAAAAGGCTACGATAAAGAACTGCTAGACAAAAAAAAAGAAGTTTATCTTCTAGACTTTCTTAAAAAGCAAAGTCAATTATTTCTGATTTCTCAGCAGTGAAAATTCAAATATTAATAGCCCTAATTCTTTTCTTAATCTTTAGTTGTGTAGTATCTGCTCAATTAATAGACTTAAAGGGAAAAGTCATAGGCGTAGGTGAAGTCGAAGGTATTCATGTTTTAAATAAAACTGCTTTAAAATATAATGTAACGGATGAGAACGGTTATTTTAGAATATTAGCTAAGGTGAACGACACCATAATCTTTTCAGGACTTACCTATAAGCTTAAAGAGGTTATTGTCAATAAAATAATGATTTCAAAAAACGAAATGGAAGTAAATCTTATTGAGGATGTTACGCAATTAGATCAAGTTGTTGTCGGGAAAATATTAACCGGAAATATAGATTCTGATTTAAGAAATTTAGATATCAAAGAACCTATAAATTTCTATGATTTAGGTATCCCTGGATATACAGGCAAGCCAAAAACATTAAGTGAGCGAAAGCTTATTGCAGCTACATCTAGTGGAGGAGGAATTCCATTAATAGGAATTATAAATGCAATTAGTGGTAAAACAAAACAACTCAAAGAACGCGTAGAGTTAGATAAAGATATTTACTGTGTAGAAAAACTAAAAGCATCTTACAAAGATTTAATTTTTGAAGAAGAGGAACTGTCAGAAGACTTACAAAACCGATTCTTTAACTTTATCCTGGATAGTGAAAATTTACGAAGCGTATGTAGATCTAGTAACCCGCTTTTACCAATTACGTTTCTTACTAACGAGTTAAAACTATTTAAATCGCGCCTAGCTGAAAATGATAAGAAAAATTAGCATCATATTGTTTTTTCTCTCAAGTATTTTGAGTTACGCTCAACTACAAAATATTAAAGGTCTAGTTGTTGCTAAAGGCGAAGTAGAAGGTGTACATGTATTAAATAAATCTTCAGTTAAATACACAGTTACGGATACAGACGGTAGTTTTGATATTCCTGTAAAGCTAAATGATACCTTAGTTTTTTCTGCTCTAAAATATAAAATAAAAGAAGTTATTATAAACTCATCAATACTCGCAAAACAATTTCTTACAGTTAAATTAGAAGAAAAAATAAATGAGTTAGATGAAGTTGTGGTAGGTAAAATACTTACAGGTAATATAGGTTCTGATATTGGTAACTTAGACCTTAAAGAAGATGTTAATTTTTATGATTTGGGAATACCAGGTTATACAGGTAAACCTAAAACAATCCCCGAGCGTAAACTTGCAGATGCGGATGCAGGGAATTGGGGCTACATAGGCTTAGGTTTTGGAGTTAATGTACATAAGTTGTTAAATCGTATAAGTGGTCGAACAAAAAAGCTTAAAGCTATCGTAGATATAGATGAACGAGATAGATGCATGAAGAAGATGAAACGTTTCTATTCAGAAAGTTTATTTAAAAACGAGGAGCTAACACAAGCACAACAAGCAGAATATTTCTACTTTTGTATGGATGATGCTGTTTTTAAAGTCACTTGTGAACGTAACGACCCTACAGAGGTTATTCCGTTTCTAAATAAAAAACTAAAAGCATACAAAGAAAATTTGCAATCCAAGGACGATTAATTTGGCATGTGTTTTGTCAAAGTGTAATGATATAGAATAACAAATGAGAAAAATTAGATTAATAGTAGCGTTGTGCGGGTTATGCTTTTTAATGAACTCGCATACAACAGAACATGAGTATTATGTTAGTGTTACTAAGGTTGAATATGTGAAAACAGAAAAATCACTTCAAATCATTAGTCAAATTTTTATTGATGACTTCGAAAAACTTCTCAGAGAGCGTTATGACGAAAACATTACGTTAGCAGCTAAAGACGAATCTGAAATGGTAGAAGTTTACATGAAAAAATACCTTGATTTTAAGCTAGACTTTAAAATAAATACTAGCGATGTAGATTTTAATTTTATTGGCAAAGAGTACAAAGATGATATTGTATACTGCTATTTAGAAATTGAAAGTGTCGACGACATAAAAACAATGGAAATTAAGAACGAAGTCTTATTTGATATTTATCCAAAACAACAAAATATTCTTCGCACTAAAGTTAATGGAAAGGATAAGAGTTTTATTCTTATTCCAGAGAATAACAAAGCTGTGTTAAACTTTGACTAAAACAACGCTAAAAAGCTTCTTTTTTTCTACTTTAGGCATCATTTTTTAAACACCAAACCTTAATTATGAAGATTTTTAAACATGTTTTATTAGGTTTACTTTTTGTTTCAGCTGGAGCTTTTGCTCAAGATGCCGAGGAGAAAGAAAAGCCACAAGGACACACTAACGAGAACAAATTCAAACAGTTGTATGATGAATTTGCAACACCAAATATGTTCCGTACAGGTTCGGGTGCGCCAGGTCCAGCGTATTACCAACAGCAAGCGGACTATAAAATGGACATCGAAATCGATGACGATAAAGCAAGACTGTATGGTTACGAAACTATTACATACACAAATAATTCTCCTGATCCATTAACATACCTTTGGGTTCAGTTAGATCAAAACATGCGTGCTAGAGATTCTAAAACACCATTAATAAGTAATAGTGGTGTACGTGCAGCAACTCCTGCATCTCAAGTAGCAAACTCCTACCTAAAAGAGCGTTTCGACGGCGGGTTTAATATAGAAGAAGTGTCAGGCACAAACGGACAGCCATTGCCGCACATGATTAATAGAACCATGATGCGTGTAGAGTTACCAGTTACACTTAATAAAGGTGATAAGTTTTCGTTCAATATTAAGTGGTGGTATAACATTAATGATCACGTAAAGGATGGTGGACGTTCTGGTTACGAATATTTTGAAGAAAACGATAACCGCATATACGTTATGGCTCAGTTCTATCCACGTATGGCTGTATACAATGATGTAGAAGGATGGCAAAACTCTCAGTTTTGGGGGCGTGATGAATTTGCATTACCATTTGGTAATTTTGATGTTAATATTACAGT
>CAZBMY010000135.1:4210-6731 GCA_964492855.1 uncultured Flavobacteriaceae bacterium | reverse complement strand
CGCACATTATTTTGAAGGATTTAAACAAAAGCGATTTGAAAAAATATTAAATAAAGCAGATGTACTATTTAATATTTCTAAAGAGGAGCAACATTATTTTTCAAAAAAGTACAGCTCTAAATCTATATACCTTCCGGTTTTTCATGCGTTTACCGAGATTAAGTCAAAAGTAGGTTTTGGGAGTTACGCCTTATACCATGGAGATTTATCTATATCAGATAATTTAAAATCTGTCAGATTCCTTATTAATGTCTTTAAGACCGTAAAGGTGAATTTTATTATTGCGAGTTCTACAAAGCCAAAAGTGATTTTAGACTTAGTAGATGCCAATGATAATATTTCATTTGAAAAAATAGAGGAGGATGAGCGATTACAATATTTAATAGAAAATGCACATATCAATACATTATATTCGTTTCAACGCTCAGGAACTAAGCTGAAAGTTTTTAATGCATTATTTAATGGTAGACACTGTATTTTAAATGATAAAATGGTGGATGATATAGATATACTTAATGTTTGTGAAGTAGCTGAAAATAATAGTGATTATAGGAATAAAGTTCTCTTAGGTTTTAAGCAAGAATTTAAACAAACACATGAAAGGAAGAAAGCTTTATCTAACTATAATAATGTTAATAATGCTAGTCTTATAATTAAGAACCTTTTTTAACTTTTACGTTGCACCACCTCAAACAGCTTATTCTCGTCACACTTAAATGTTTTACTTGGGTATTTTAGAAGTAAAGCATAATCATGTGTAGCCATTAAAATGGTATTACCGTTTTTATTAATGTCTTGTAAAACTTCCATGACCTCAATACTTGTTTGTGGATCTAGATTACCTGTAGGCTCATCTGCCAAAATTAATTCTGGTTCATTAAGTAAGGCACGAGCTATGGCAACACGTTGTTGCTCGCCACCAGATAACTCATGTGGGAATTTAAACCCTTTGTTTCCCATGCCGACTTTATCCAAAACTTTAGAGATACGTTCTTTAATTTTAGCTTTGTCTTTCCAGCCAGTTGCCTTTAAAACAAATTCGAGATTGCTATTTATGGTTCTATCAGGCAATAATTTAAAATCTTGAAATACAACACCTAATTTCCGTCTCAGAAAAGGAATATCTTTTTCTTTAAGCCCCTTTAGATTAAAATCTACAATATGACCTTCACCCTCAGTTAATTCTAAATCGCCATAAAGCGTTTTCATAAAACTACTTTTACCACTTCCTGTTTTACCAATTAGGTAAACAAAATCACCTTTTTGTAATTCTACATTAACATCACTTAGGACTAGGTTTTCAGATTGATATATATTAGCGTTTTTAAGTTGTAAAACAGTATTAGACATAGAGTTTATTTGATGTAAAAAACGTTGATGGGTATAAAAGTATTGTAAAAATTTCAATTTAATGATTTTAATATTGGCATAATAATTGGCAATAGGAAGATTCATTGTTGCGCGTAATAGATGTTTTGGTGAGTATGTTTAATAACTCCGTTTATAATTATCATAGATTTTCTGCGTTAACAATTAGGTATTAAGTTACTTTTATCATCATATTTTTTAATCAAAAAACGACATAAATGACGTTATTAAGAAGACTATCTCTCAGTGTATTTTTGTTGCTGACATCATTTCTTTTTTCACAAGAAACAGCCATTTATACTAGTCAGTTTAAGGACTATCAAAAAGCATTAAAACTATATAACAATAAGCAATATAAAGCAGCACAATCCTTATTTGAAGATGTTAAGTACGAGTCTAAAGACGAGAACTTAAAAGGAGATTGTAGTTATTATATTGCTAATTGTGCGGTGCGCCTTAATCAAAAAAATGCAGACGATTTAATTGAAGATTTTGTGGAAGAGTACCCAACAAGTACAAAACGCAATACGGCATATCTCGATGTCGCTGATTATTATTTCGAAAATTCAGACTATGCCTATTCAAGGAAGTGGTATGACAAGGTAGATGAAAGAAGCATTGCCCGTTCAGAGCAAGATAAATTTAATTTTAACTATGGGTATAGCCTATATTCAACCAGAGATAAAAAAGGTGCCGAAAAATATCTAAACCGTGTAAAGGAGCAAGGTGAGTATACACAACAAGCTAAGTACTATCTTGGGTATATGGCTTATGAAGGTGACGATTATGATGCAGCAAACACGTATTTTGAAGCTGTATCTGATAATGAAAAATACAAAGAGAAGCTCAATTACTATCAGGCAGATTTAAATTTTAAACTAGGAAAATTTGAGAAAGCCATAGAGTTAGCTGAAGCTCAGCTTCCAAAAAGTAACAATGAAGAGGTTTCTGAATTATCAAAGATTATAGGTGAGAGTTATTTTAATCTTGAAAAATATGCAGAAGCCATTCCCTATTTAAAAGCTTACAAAGGTAAAAACGGAAGATGGAACAATACCGATTTTTATCAGCTCGGTTATGCCTATTATAAGCAGAATGATTTTGAAAACGCCATTTCGGAATTTAATAAAATCATAGATGGGAATAATTATGT
>CAZBMY010000135.1:0-4110 GCA_964492855.1 uncultured Flavobacteriaceae bacterium | reverse complement strand
AATCTCGATTATAACTTGGCCTATACGTATTTTAAGCTCAAAGATTATAAGCAGTCATCTGAGTATTTTAAATCATTTATTTCTAAAAATTCGAAGGATAAACTGAGAATCAATGACGCTTATCTCAGGCTTGGCGATGGGTATTTTGTATCTAGTGATTATACAAGTGCTATTTCTGCCTACGATAAGGCAATTAATATCAACAAAATTGAATCGGACTATGCAGCGTTTCAAAAAGCCATGAGTCACGGCTATATGGGTAAATCTTCAATAAAAATCGAAGAGTTAAATAGGTTTATTATAGGATTTCCAAAATCAGGTTTAAGAGATGATGCTATGTATGAGTTGGCTAATTCTTATGTCAAAGCTAACGAAACTAAAAAAGCGATGGGCATGTATGACCAGTTAAATTCAGAATACAGACGAAGCGCTTTTATTTCCAAATCACTTTTGCGTCAAGGTTTGGTGCATTATAATAACAATGAAAATGAATTGGCTCTTGGTAAATTTAAAAAAGTTGCAAAAGATTTTGCAGGCTCGCAAGAGTCTATTCAGGCTGTGTCTACAGCCAGACTTATTTATATAGATTTAGGTCGAGTAGATGAATACGCACGTTGGGTAAAAAATCTAGATTATGTCGAAGTTACAGACGCAGAGCTTGATAATACAACATATTTAGCTGCAGAAAAGCAATATCTAGACGGAAATACAGATACAGCAATCACCCAATTTAATAAATACTTAAATAGTTTTCCAAACGGAATACATGCTGTAAAATCACATTTTTATATAGCGCAATTGTATTACAAAAAACAATTGTTTGATAATGCAAAACCTAATTACAAGGCCGTTGTAGACGCTGCTAAGAATGAATACACGGAGCAGGCTATGGTAAAACTAAGTGAAATTTATTTGAATGACTCGGATTGGAATGCTGCTAAATCTGTACTTCAACGTTTAGAAACTGAGGCAGATTATCCGCAAAATGTAATCTATGCACAATCTAACCTAATGAATGCCTATTACCAGACCGAAGATTATAAAAATGCAGTAGATTATGCCGAAAAAGTATTAGCCCAATCAGGCTTGGATTCCAAGATTAAGAATGATGCTCAACTCATCATTGCACGTTCGGCTTGGGAAACAGGTGATGAAGACAAGGCAAAGTTAGCTTATGCAAACGTTGAACAAACAGCCTCAGGGAGTGTTGCTGCAGAAGCATTGTATTACAACGGCTATTTTAAAAATAAGGAAGGTAAACATGTAGCATCAAATACAGTTATTCAAAGGTTAGCTAAAGATTACAGCAGTTACAAGCTATATTCTGCAAAAGGCTTAATTGTTATGGCTAAAAATTATTATGCTTTAGATGATGCCTTCCAAGCTACTTATATTTTAGAAAGTGTTAGTTCTAGTTTTACTGAATTTGAAGATGTTGTAGAAGAGGCTAAAACGGAATTAAATAGAATTAAAACAGAGCAAGCAAAAACAAATTCATCAATCAAATCAGATGATAATTAAATTGGTCGCTGAGGTACTCGAAGCGAAAAATTGAATTAATTGTCATTTTAATCAAAATAAGAATTCATGAAAATCAAATTCAACATAACTCTAATACTAACATTAATAACAACTTTTGTTTTCGCTCAAGACCGAACAAAAGATACCATTGATGACCAAACAGTAAATGTTATCAAACCTTATACACCTACTATTTCTGATGCTTTCAAAATAAAGGATAGACCGTCTTCGGTAGATAGTAATACAGTAAAAAAGAAAGCGGTAAAATATAATATTTTTTCTATCCCTGTGGCCTCTACATTTACACCATCTAAGGGGAAAGCAGCAAACGTAGATAAGGCTAAACCTATAAAATTATACGATAATTACGCGTCTTTAGGATTTGGAACTTTTACAACAATTTTAGGCGAAGTGTATTTAAACCATGAGTTGAGTTCTGGCGAAAACGTAGGCGGTTATTTTAGTCACCATTCCTCTCAAGGCGGTATAGACGGATTAGTATTGGATGATAGTTTTTCTAAAACAGGATTAAATGTTAACTACTCTCAAAAGCTTAGTGATTTCTCTTGGAAAATAGATTTAGGGGCAGATTTAAAATCATATAATTGGTATGGTTTGCCACAACAGTTTTTCGGACAAGCTGAGGCTAATACTATAGATCCTCAAATACGCTATAACAGTTTTTATATAGGCGGAAAACTAGGTTTTGATGATTCGTTTATTAAAGACGGAAGTGTGCGTTTTAGACGTTTTGGCGATGATAGAGATTCTGGCGAAAATCGTTTTGTAGCAAAAGCTTCTTTTGATGTTCCTATTAGAGATGAACTTATAGAAGCTGAGTTTAGGGTTGATTATCTCGGCGGAAGTTTTGAAAGAAATTTTAATACAACTACTGGTTTAGACTACGGAAATGTTAACGTTAGTTTAGCACCTTCATATCAATTACAACAAGATGATCTAACAGTAGATTTAGGCGTGCAACTAACGTATCTAAATGATACAGAGTTTAATGAAAATAAACTTTTTATTTATCCTAATATAGAGGCGACGTATCGTATAGTCAATGATATTCTCATTGGTTACGCAGGTATTACGGGCGATTTAATTCAGAACTCTTATCATGGTTTTGCAGAGATTAATCCGTTTGTGTCACCAACATTATTAGTCACACCAACAGATCAGCAATATCATGGATTTATTGGTGTAAAAGGAAGGCTGTCAAATAGTGTGAGCTATAACATAAACGGAAATTACTTTGCAGAAGAGAATAAAGCATTATTTAGAGCTAATGATGCGCAGACATTTGCAGTTGAAGATTACCAATTTGGAAATTCTTTTGGGGTAGTCTATGATAATGTAAAAACAGTCTCAGTTGGCGGAGAATTAAATATTGATGTTAATAGAAATTTTAAACTAGCCATTAAAGGCGAGTATTTTAATTATAATACAGACGCAGAAGACGAAGCTTGGAATTTACCAAGCATACAAGGTTCTCTATTTTTAGACTATCAAGTTTCGAGACAATGGTTTATGGGTGGTAGTTTATTTTATACAGGAGAGCGTAAGGACCAATCTTTACTTGTAGGGACATTGACACCATCAGCACCAGTTACAGTAACTTTAGACAGTTTCTTTGATGCTAATGCACATTTAGGATACAATGTTACAGATTTCTTATCCGTGTATGCCAAGGTGAATAATATTGCAAATCAAGATTACCAACGCTGGCAAAATTTGCCTGTTCAAGGCATACAATTCCTAGCGGGAGCAACCTATCAATTTGATTTTTAACAGCTAAGAGTTGTGCTGCTGTCCCAAAGCTTAGGGATTATTCAACATCTTATCAAAAAATTACCTCAACGCTATCATTTCGAAACACTCCTAAAGTCCCCTCAAGGGGACAGTTCTTCTCGATTGTCCCCTTGAGGGGACTTTAGGGGGTGTTAAATAAATTTAGTTATTTTTAAACATCAAATCATTCATTATGAAACGAATTTATATAATTACAATTTTGATGGGAATTACACTTCATTTAAGCGCTCAGAAAACAAACCCTAAATACGATGCCGAATTAGCCAAGAAAGTTGGAGCAGATGATTACGGCATGAAATCTTACATTTTTGTAATTCTAAAAACGGGCACAAATACATCCACAGATAAAGTTGAGGTAGATAAGGCATTTGCTGGTCATATGTCTAATATGAACACCATGGTTGAAGCCGGTAAATTGGTAGTTTCAGGACCCATTGGAAAAAATGATAAAAATTATCGAGGAATATTTATTTTAAATGAAAGTGATATGGAAAAAGCTAAAGCGCTTTTAGCAACGGATCCGGCCATAAAAGCTAAATTTTTAGATTATGAATTGTTTCCTTGGTATGGCTCAGCAGCTTTATCTGAATATTTAGAAGCTTCTGATAAAGTCTGGAAAGTAGGGTTTTAGAATTGTGTTGTAGCTCTTTAATTACTTAAAATGATAATTACGGATTATGTAATATCTATGCTTTTTAGGGATAATAGATAAAAAGGGATAAATTAAAAGAGGTAAGTTAAAAGTATTTTTTCACCTAACACCTAACACCTAACACC
>CAZBMY010000134.1:3125-6747 GCA_964492855.1 uncultured Flavobacteriaceae bacterium | reverse complement strand
TCTCTATTATAAGTATTCCTTTAATTATTTTATTTGGATTAGGTGTTGTTCTATTGATTCTAATAGGAATATTTGCACTTATTTTTCCAATAATAAACGCTATAAAAGCTAGTAATGGAGAATTACCTAGCTATCCATTATCTCTTAATTTTATTAGTTAGTTATTTTGTTAAAGAGGTATAAAAAAGGCTCTCCTAATGGAGAGCCTTTTTAGTTATAAATAGTAAAAATTATTTCCCGCTTTCAGAATCTACACGCTTAATAAAGTCTATCAATCCTGTAAAAAATATGTTTTGATCATCATATTGTGATAAGTGACTGCCATTAGGGCAATGAAGATAAGTTCCGTTTTGAACTTCTTCCGACATCCATTCCATATGCTTTGGATCCATAGTGTCATATTGAGCTCCAATGGTTAGAGTAGGGACTTTAATTTCTTTTAGTCTATCTCTAACATCCCAGTTTTTTAACCTTGCATCTCCTTTTATTCCAAACTCACTTGGACCTTGCATCGTCACATAAACATCAGGATTTAAATGATTAAACCCTCTATTAATCGAATTTGGCCATTCATTAACTGGCATTCTAATTACATGAGCAGTATAATAATGTTCGACTATTAGGTCTAAGTAACGAGGGTTACTATAATCTTCATTATTTTCATACATCATAATTTCTTCTAAAACTTCTTTCGGTAATTGAGGAGCAAGAACTTCATCTGAATATTTTTGATATTCAGGAATAGAAGATACCATGTTTGATACTATTAGACCTTTGAGATGTTCTTGATACTTTAAAGCATATTGTAATCCAAGTATGCCGCCCCAAGACTGTCCAAATAGATAAAAATTATCTTTATTTAATCCAAGAGCCTGTCTTACTTGTTCTACTTCCTCTACAAATCGATCTAATTCCCATAATGATAAATCTTTTGGCTGATCGCTGTAATGAGAACCTAGTTGGTCATAGTAATAAAATTCAATACCTTCTTGAGGGAAATACCCAGAAAAACTTTCGTAAATCTCGTGTGTCATCCCAGGTCCACCATGTAATAATAGCACCTTCATTTTAGGATTGTTACCAATACGTTTTGTCCATACATTAAACTCACCTTTGGGTGTAGTTATAGGTATCATTTTTATACCACCTGTGAATTGATCGTCATGAGATTCAGGATTATGATAATCTTTAACAGACAACTCATTACAATCAACTTCTTTAACTGCTGTATTGCATGAAAACGATAAGACGATTACTAATAGACAAAAAAAGTGTTTTGCATTCATGATTATTGTATTTAGAAAAGGCCCACCATTGGGTGAGCCTTTTTAATTATACGTTTTTTTAGTTATTTAGCATAACTGGCATAACCAGCATGGTAACATGTTCGCCATCATCTAAACCATCAGTTGGTGTAAGGATACCCGCTCTATTAGGTAAACTCATTTCTAATTGAACATTATCGGCATTTAAGTTATTAATCATTTCTGTTAAGAAACGCGAATTAAAACCAATTTGCATATCATCACCTTGGTAATCGCAGCTTAATCGCTCTTCAGCCTTATTGCTATAATCAATATCTTCTGCAGAAATGTTTAATTCTGCTCCTGCAATCTTCAATCTGATTTGGTGTGTAGTTTTGTTTGAAAAAATACTTACACGACGTACAGAATTTAAAAATTGTGTACGGTCAATAACCAATTTATTAGGATTCTCCTTTGGAATTACCGCTTCATAGTTAGGGTATTTTCCATCGATTAGTCGACAAACTAATTCAGAATTATTAAATGTGAATTTAGCGTTTGAATCATTGTACTCAATCGTTACAGCTTCTTCACTTCCAGCAAGTATACCTTTTAATAAGTTTAAAGGTTTTTTAGGCATAATGAATTCTGCTACGGCATCTGCAGAAACATCTTCACGTGTGTATTTGACAAGTTTATGTGCATCTGTTGCTACAAAAGTTAAATTTTCTTGTGAGAATTGAAAAAACACACCGCTCATAACAGGTCTCAAATCATCATTACCAGCAGCAAAAATAGTTTTACTAATTGCTGTTGCTAGTATATCACCTTCAATTTTAGTAGTACTAGGATTGTCTAAAGCTACGGCTTTAGGAAACTCTGCTCCGTCAGCATAGGCGAGTGCATACTTACCATGATTAGAGCTAATTTCAACCGTGTTGTTTTCTTCAACAACAAAAGTTAAAGGTTGCTCCGGAAACGTCTTTAATGTGTCTAATAATAAACGTGCAGGTAATGCAATACTACCGTCAGAGTCACTTTCAACATCTACTTTAGAAGACATTGTTGTTTCTAAATCACTTGCAGAAACTGTTAAACTTGAACCACTTAATTCAAATAAAAAATTATCTAAAATAGGAAGGGTGTTACTACTATTAATCACACCTCCTAAAACTTGAAGCTGTTTAAGTAAATAGGTACTTGATACTATAAATTTCATGTGCTTTGTTTCGAATTTTTAACGAATCATTAATCCCTACAAATATATCTTAATCCCTTGTTTTTATGAAACAAACTTATCAACAAATTGCATGATGGAATATGCTTGTTTTTGTTTGGGAAAATAGAATTTATTTAGCGTATTTACGCTTTCTAAAAAAATGAAATGCTAAACCAAAAACAGCCAATAACAATAGCGGCAAGAGCATATTTACAAATTGCCAAGTGCTTTTAGTGTCTTCAACTTTTTCTGAATCTAAGAAGGCAATTTCTAATGATTTTGCTCTAATGTTTATAAGTCCAGAATCGTCTAAAAGATAATTAACGGCGTTTAGCAAAAATTCTTTATTACCGAAAGTGCGACCAGTAATACGCTCAAAGCCTAATTGCAGTGGTCTTCCACGATTAGTTTCGTTTTTAATAATGTCACCGTCAGATACTATAATCATCTTTGTTTCTTTGCTAATGTCTTTGTAGTTATTAACTTCAAAGGGAAGAATGCGGTTTTTGTAGACGGAATTAAAGTTACCCTCTAATAACACCGCTAAGATTTGTTGTCCTTTGTTATAATTTTCTTCATCAGGTTGCTGTGTTACTGAAGCTAAAGAAATTTGTTTTAATGGTCCTTCTAACTTTGTGCGTTCTGATGATTGTAATAAAATAGTTTTATCAATATTGTTTTTTAATGTATCGATTTGGCTCGCAAAATCAAACTTTACTAAGTCTACATTATTGCTAATCGGATGCTCACTATTAGAAGCTGCTAAAGGAGAATATTGCCATTGTACAGGCTGAAATTGTGTGTTGTTACCTTCTCCAATTGCTAATGGTATTGGTGCAGAATATAAATCCTTTACTAAGTTTTGATTAATGCGCACACCATATTGAAAAAAGAAATCACTAAGGTTTAAATCCTTTGCCACGCTAACAGATGCTCCAGAATCGTTATACAAACTATCCCTATCCATAAAAACAGCTTCTGTAAGCCAAATACTTTTACCACCAGACATAGTGTATTGATCCAATACTAATTTTTCTTCTTCCGTAAAAGCTGCATTTGGTTTTGCAGATAGAATTAAATCATAGGCCTTTAGCTTATCTAAGGTAGACTGTGGATTTGTGCTAACAGAATCTAAGGTAAATGGTGCTAGATTATAATA
>CAZBMY010000134.1:0-3025 GCA_964492855.1 uncultured Flavobacteriaceae bacterium | reverse complement strand
CTTTTTTTGAAAAGGGGAATTTTTACAGTACGCTCTTTATAACTAGCAAACCCCCAAGGGAACAATAACTCTTGCGTTATTTTACCACTAACTTTTTTGCTATTGACATAAGGTTCTAGTCCACTCTTAGTAAGCTCTCGGATGTTTCGCTCTCTATCGGCTTCAACTTCTAAAGGGTTTATGTAATTAACTTTAATAAGCGGGTTTATAGCTTGAAACTCTTCAACAAGTTGTTTGGTTTCAGATTGTAATAATTTAAACTTTGAAGGTAAACTTCCTTCTAAAAATACATCTATTATTAGTGGTGTATCAATACCATCTAAAATAGTTTTAGTCGTTGATGATAGTGTATATCGCTTATCCTTAGTTAAATCAAAACGCTTGTAAATGTAATTTCCTATTACATTTAAAAGAATGACTACAACTAAAGTAGAAACAATATATATTATTTTAGATTTACTGCTCTTCATCAAATGTTATAGGTTCTGTGTATGTTTTAAAACGCTCTAGAGTATTGTCTTTAAACGTAATTTCAACATTACTCTTTTCATCTGTAAATGCACCAGGTTCTATACCTAGTCCATAGTTCCATTTATTAGTATCGTAATCTTTTTTTGCATCATCCCAAGTTAGCCATTCAGCTTTTCCCAAAAGTGATTCAATTTCAGTTTTAGATTTTCCTTTTAGTGTATCAGAAGCTATTGTATTGTCTATCATCTCATAGCGTAAGGCAGGTTTTTCTATCCAGGATTCTGAATCAAAATACTTTTGATGATGATAATTACTAACGATATTTATAAAAGGATAAAAGAGATAAAAGTAAACGAATGGTGTTAATACCAAACTTATCAGCCCCGTTAACCATTTGCGCTTATCTACTGTATTTAAAAACAGAAATAGTAAAACAAAAACTACAACTAGAAATAAGACAAAGATTGGCGTTATAATCATGTTTAGTTATTTTTTATATTTAGCTTGGTTAACATAATAAAAAAACCAGAAATACTTATAAAATAGATTAAATCTCTAGTATCTATGATACCACGACTCATACTCTTATAATGCGAAGACATGCCTAGTGTTTCAAAATTAAAACCACTACCAAGTAGGTTATAACTTGCTATACCGTCAAAACCAAAATAGAATACAAAACAGATGAAAATGGCAATAATGAATGCTACAATTTGATTATCAGTAATACTCGAAGCAAAAACACCGATGGCTGTGTATGAAGCTACTAAAAACAGTAATCCAAAATAGGAGCCAAGGGTACTTCCTATGTCTAAATTACCTTCGGGATTACCGAGTTTGTTTACTGTAAACACATATAACAAAGTCGGAATTAGCGCCATAATAATAAGAACTAATGCCCCTAAATACTTACCTAATATAATTTGAAAATGTGAAATGGGTTTGGTTAATAAAAGCTCTAAGGTGCCTTGTTTTTTTTCGTCACTAAAACTTCGCATCGTTACCGCAGGAACAAGGAAGATTAAAATCCATGGTGCTAATAAGAAAAATGATGATAAATCTGCATAACCATTATCTAGTATATTAAACTCACCAGTAAATACCCATAAAAAGAGACCATTAAGTACCAAGAACACTGCTATCACCAAATAACCAATTGGTGAAGCAAAAAATGTATTTATCTCTTTCTTTAGTATGGCTAGCATATGTTCTGTTTTCTGTATTTTATTTATGGCTTAAAATAATAATTATCTTCTATGGTAAAGAAGCCAATTTAATTACGCTCCATGCTTCTGGTTTAGCGTTAAATAACGGTTTTGTTTTTGCCCAAACTCCTTTAAATAATTCAGAATGTCTGTAGTTATTCAAATCGTCTTCAGAGGTCCAATAGCTATACGTAAAAAAAATAGTTCTATTGTTTTGATCTCTATATAATTCTAAAAAGTTACATCCTTCAAACGCACGAATCTTAGTTTTATTTGCTTCAAAATTAGACAAAAACTCATCTATTTTATCGGGTTGAAATCCCATTTTTACAATTCGTATTAACATAACTAAACTTTTTCAAATGTAACAGTTACTGTATCCATGGCTTTTAGACCCATAAGTGTTGTTGCACTACCAACCGTACCACAATTACTTTTATAGACTGCGATTTCTAGATAATCTGAGGCATTAAAAACTACTAAAGCTTTACCTTCATCATTTCGTCGGTCTTCAGGTGTGTCAAAATTTATAATATCACTGTAATGATTATATACTTCTTTAAACTTATAGTTACGAGCTGCAATTTCGTATATCCGTGTTTTCTGAATACTTTCAAAAAACTTCCGCTTAATATTTGTGATTACATTACCGTAATTATCTATGTGAATTACAGTACCAATAATTTGCGTTTTTTCGTCATTTACAAAAGGTAATAAATACTTAATCGGTTTTATATTGTTAATAACTTTTCCTATGACTTCTAGTGTTCCGCCGCGTGCAATATGGCAAGCAACTTTAACAAATACATCTAATACAGGGAAGCTTGTTTGAATTTTGTCATGGATATTTATCTCTACAATTTTTTCGGGAGCAATATCTTGGCAAATCATACTCATTATACCGTTGTTAGCACATATAAAATAATGGTCATCTAATTTTACCGCAATATGCTTGTTTTCTGGGGTTAATTCAGAATCTATACCAATGATATGTATTGTGCCTTTTGGGAAGCTATTATATGCATTTTGTATCGTGTAGGCAGCTTCTATGATATTAAACGGCGAAATAGAATGTGATATATCAACAATTCTAACATCAGAGAGCTCACTATAAATAGCACCTTTAACCGCACCCGCAAAGTGGTCTTTTTCTCCAAAATCAGTGGTTAAAGTAATTATCGGCATTCTTTAGATTGTTAATATTTTTTTAACCAATCGAGAGATTAAATTATTAGATTTGTTCAAGCACAAAGCTAATAAAATTGAAATGATATATTCACTAAAAATAATTTGCTTTTGAACGAACTTATCCTCGAACTTGAAGAGATTTCTCCTAAAGAATTTTTTGG
>CAZBMY010000133.1:4657-6785 GCA_964492855.1 uncultured Flavobacteriaceae bacterium | reverse complement strand
ACATATATCATAACGAGAAATCTAAGGATAGATTAGAACAAAATGATTCTATTGAAAAAATGACGATTAAGACTAAACGGATTAAAACAGATAAAGGAGTTAGCCAATATATATGATTTTTAAAGTATGAAAAGTATTTTCAGCTCAGATTCTAATTCATTCAATAATAAGCTTCAAAGTTTTATAAAAAATTTTGAAGCTCAAGGAGATATGTTTAATGATGGCGATAGAAACATCATTAAGACAATAGTTATTGATGGCATATTGGTAAATGTAAAATCGTTTAGAACACCTAATTTCATTAATAAGTTTGTGTATCGTTTTTTTAGAAAATCTAAAGCACAACGCTCTTTTGAATACGCTCAGTTTTTAGATAAAAATGATATAGGTACACCAAAACCTTTTGGGTATTTTGAAAATAGTTCCCCTTTAACTTTTAGGGATAGTTATTATGCGAGTGAGCATTTAGAAGCTGATTTAACTTATAGAGAATTAACAACAGATTTAGATTATCCAAATCACGAAGCTATACTAAGAGCTTTTACACGTTTTTCATTCGAGCTTCATCAAAAAGGAATAAACTTTTTAGACCATTCACCTGGAAATACATTAATAAAACTAAATGATGGGGATTACAAGTTTTATTTGGTGGATTTAAACCGAATGAAATTTGGTAAAATGGATTTTGTAACACGAATGAAAAACCTTTCTAAGCTCACTATTCATGAGTCTATGGTAAAAGTAATGAGTAATGAGTATGCTAAATTTTCTGGAGAAGATGAAATTTTAGTGTTTAATGCCATGTGGAAAGAAACACAAGGTTTTCAAGACCGTTATTACCGAAAGAAGCGTTTGAAAAAGAAACTCAAATTCTGGAAAAAGTAAATTAGTTTTTACTTTTTTTCTGAAGCTCATAAAGTTTTGTGTATTTCAGAAACGTAATATTAGCAGTTTGTGCGCAAATTACAAAACCATTAATACCGTCTAAAAACCCTAATCTTAGAAAGTAAGATTTAAAAAATGCCCAAGTTGGGTTAAGTACTATTTTTAGAAAGTTAGACGTTTTTCCTTTTTCAAAATAGGCTTCTGCAGATATGGTAGAAAAATATTCAGTTTTTTTATTAAATTCTGAATAGCTTTGGTAGGTTATATGAAGAATATCTCCTTTAAGGAAACCAATTTTACTTTCTCTTGAGTTAAAGGCAATATTTTCATGAATTTTATGACCATCCCAATATGCTTCTCGTTTATCAAAAACACGTAGTTTTCGGTTGGGGTACCAATCTGAATGTTTTATCCATTGTCCGCAAAAGTTATTAAATCTATTGCAGTAGTAACCATCATGCGTCCAGTTTTGCTTTAATTCTATTATAGATTGTTGTAACTCTTCAGATAGAGATTCATCACCATCGAGAGAAACAATGTAATCATTAGACGCTTGTTTTAAGGCAAAGTTTTTTTGCTCTACATATCCTAAAAATTTCTGCTCAATAAAATTGACATTAAATTTCTGGCAAATCTCTTTGGTTTTGTCGGTAGAATAAGAATCTACAACAACAATTTCATCAACAACATCCACTAAAGATTCTAAACATCTTTTTATGTTTCGTTCTTCGTTGAAAGTAATAATAACACCAGAAAGTTTAATCATTTTAGCTAAATAGTATTTGGTAAAAATAACTATTTTTGAGCCAATGGATAGAATCGATATTTCTGTAATAATAAGTACCTACAATAGCCCTGATTGGTTAGAAAAGGTGCTATGGAGTTTTAACCAGCAGACCTATAAAAACTTCGAGATTGTTATTGCAGATGATGGTTCGGGAGTAGAAACTAAGGATCGTATTGCAGCTATTGCAAAAGATGTATTTTATCCAATTCAGCATATATGGCATAAGGATAATGGATTTCAGAAAACCATAATTTTAAATAAAGCGACTGTTGCTAGTCGCGGCGAATATCTAGTTTACACAGACGGCGATTGTATTGCTAGAGCTGATTTTTTGCAAGTTCATGCTAATTATAGAGAAGAAGGACATTTCCTTTCTGGTGGTTATTTTAAGTTGCCGTTGTCTATAAGCCAATTAATTTCTAAAGAAGATATAGAAAGTCAACAGTGTTTTAATAT
>CAZBMY010000133.1:1794-4557 GCA_964492855.1 uncultured Flavobacteriaceae bacterium | reverse complement strand
ACACCTTTTGGGATTAAGAAACTCTAAAATTGCTCTAAATAGTTTTTTAACTTAGGTATTATACCATCAGGTTTAAACATATCATAATACCTAAAGACACCTTTTTTAATTTGTTTTAAAGAGTTACTATTATAAATTTGAGGGCTAACGTCTCTCAAGTGAACAGAAACATTTGTTGTTGAATTATCAAACATATTCCAAGCATCTTTTTTTATCCAAGGCGAAAATATAGTAAATGTAGGAATGTTAAGTGCCTTAGCCATATTGGTTGCACCACCTTCATTACCTATGAGTGCTGTACAGTGTGAGGTAATCGCCAAGAAATTTCTCAGGCTTTTTCCAAACACATTAAAATGTATATGCTTTTTAGTTTCAAGATTACATAAATCAAAAATTGCTTTAGCATCATTAATTTGTTTGGGTATGTAGTTAAATAGGATTTGACTATCTGGTTTTTCGGAAACAATTGTATCTATAATCTTAGCCATATACGCAAATGGATATGTTTTAGTATCTCCACTGCCTAATACGCCAATCATAAAAAGCGGTTTACTTAGATCTATAGAATTAGATTCTAAAAACTGTTGAGACTCTGATTTTTCAGTACCAGTCAGATAAATTTTTGGTTTAACAATTTCAGACGAAATATTTAAGAAGCTGACCATTTGCAGTCTATTTTCTATGGCTAAACCTGCATTTGTTTTTGCTTTTTTTGCTTCCTTGTAAGTATGTGTATATATAAAAGAGGTGTACCACTTATATTTTGATACTTTACGTTTTGCTTCAGATAACCAGGTTAATATGTTGCTAGAGAATTTTGAGTATACATCAATTATTATATCATAATTTTCTTTTTTTAATTCTTTACCTAATCTTAGCAGTTTTAATTTGCTTTTTTCGTGAGCTTCAGAAAAAAAGACAATCTTCGTTATGTAAGGATTTTCTTTTATTACAGGATAGGTATGTGAATTGATGAGGTAATGTAATTCAGCATCAGGATATTTTGTTCTGATGGCTTCAAACAAAATGCTAGATGTAAGCACATCGCCAATCATTTTTTGCTGAATAATTAATACCTTCATAAAAGCAAAGTACAACTAAAAAAAAGCAAATTCCAATAGAAATTAATTCATATTGGAATTTGATATTGGTTTTTATATAAATACGAAAACTATACAGCTACATCATATTCGCGAAGCGCATCGTTAAGTGATGTTTTCTTATCAGTACTTTCTTTTCGTTTTCCTATGATTAATGCGCAAGGGACTTGGAATTCACCAGCAGCAAATGTTTTGGTATAACTTCCAGGTATAACTACAGAACGCGCTGGTACTCGGCCTTTCATTTCAATAGGTTCATCTCCAGTAACATCAATGATTTTTGTACTCATGGTTAATACCACATTTGCACCAAGTACAGCTTCTTTTTCTACTCTAACACCTTCTACAACAATACATCTTGATCCAATAAAGGCACCATCTTCAATAATAACAGGGGCAGCTTGTAGAGGCTCTAAAACCCCACCAATACCAACACCACCAGACAAATGGACGTTTTTTCCAATTTGAGCACAGCTACCAACTGTAGCCCAAGTATCTACCATTGTGCCTTCATCTACATAAGCACCAATATTTACATAACTCGGCATCATAATTACACCCTTAGATATATATGCGCCGTGACGAGCTACAGCATTTGGGACAACTCGTATTCCTTTTTCTGCATAACCTCTTTTTAAAGGCATCTTGTCATGATACTCAAAAATACCAGCTTCTAACGTTTCCATTTTTTGGATAGGGAAATATAATACAACCGCTTTCTTTACCCATTCATTAACCTGCCAGCCATCATTTATTGGTTCAGCAACTCTAAGTGCCCCGCTATCTATAAGGTTAATAACCTTTCTTATAGCATCAGTAGTTTCTTTATTTTGTAATTGTGAACGGTCATTCCAAGCCGTTTCTATAAGTAATTGTAATTCTTTCATCCTTATTTAAATTAGAGCACCAAAGATAAGTGGCTCTAAAAATACTATGAAACTATTTAGAAAAATTTGTGACAATTTGATAATGTGTGAATTATTAAACAATTCTAAAGAGATATTCTGATTATCTTTGCAAAAGATATGGGAAGACTATTAGCTATAGATTACGGTACAAAACGCACAGGAATTGCAGTTACCGATGAGTTACAAATTATTGCATCTGGACTTACCACTGTAAATAGCTCTGAATTAATTGCGTTTTTAAAAGATTATATATCAAAAGAAAAGGTTGATACTATTATAGTTGGTTTACCAAAGCAGATGAATAATACAGATTCTGAAAGTGAAATTTATATTCAAAAATTTATTATCAAACTTCAAAAGGAACTCATTACAATTCCTATAATACGTGTCGATGAACGTTTTACATCTAAAATGGCGTTTCAGACTATGATAGATAGCGGATTAAGTAAAAAACAGCGTAAAAATAAGGCTCTTGTCGATGAGATAAGTGCCACACTTATTTTACAAAGCTTTATGTCGTCTCTGTAAAAGCGTTACAAATATTATAAAACGCTATAGAAATTCGCTGAGAATTGTATTTTTGCGACCGTAAAAAAGAAAAAGATGATTTTACCAATAGTAGCATATGGTGACCCTGTTCTAAAGAAAAAAGCAGTGGAAATCGATAAAGATTATCCTAAGTTAGATGAGCTTATAGCTAATATGTACGAGACAATGTATGGTGCTTATGGTGTTGGTTTAGCAGCTCCGCAAAT
>CAZBMY010000133.1:0-1694 GCA_964492855.1 uncultured Flavobacteriaceae bacterium | reverse complement strand
TTTAAAAAGCGTTTATTAAAAGGGAAGTTACTTAATATTTCCAAGGGTAAAATAAAAGTAGATTACAGAATGCGTTTTCCTTCTATGAGTAGAAGACGCTAAAAATATACACATGAGTTTAGATAAAATATTATCAATTTCTGGAAAACCAGGATTACACAAAATTATTACGCAAACCCGTACAGGTGCAGTTGTAGAATCGTTAATAGATAAAAAGCGAATTACTGTAGGTGCTCATAGTAATATTAGTATTCTTAGTGAAATAGCTATTTATACATTAACCGAAGAGGTGCCTCTAAGAGACGTTTTAAAATCTATTAAAACGAAATATAATGGAGAACAAACCGAAATTAGCCATAAGACAAGTAAGATTGAATTAGAAGAATTTTTCTTTGATATTTTACCTGATTATGATGAAGATCGTGTTTACCCTTCAGATATCAAAAAGGTTATTCAGTGGTACAATATTCTTCAAAAGAACGATTTGTTAGGAACGCTAGAAACTGAAGAAGATACTGACACTTCTGAAGAAGAATAAATCTAATTTACTTCATTTTTATTTATTTAATTATGGTAATTTAGACTTGAATTAATTCAAATTTATGTCTGATAGAACTACCCAATTAAAAGCTTTTGATCGCCTATTAACCATTATGGATGAGTTGCGAGAGCAATGCCCATGGGATAAGAAGCAAACCATGGAGTCTCTTCGTCATTTAACTATTGAAGAGGTTTACGAACTTGGTGATGCGATATTAGATAATGATTTAGAAGAAGTTAAAAAAGAATTGGGAGACGTGCTACTTCATATCGTTTTCTACTCTAAAATTGGTAGTGAAACTAAGGATTTTGATATAGCAGACGTTTGTAATAGTATTTCTAATAAGTTAGTAAATAGACATCCTCATATTTATGGCGATGTTGAAGTTAATGACGAGGATGATGTAAAACGCAATTGGGAGCAATTAAAACTAAAAGAAGGTAAAAAGAGTGTCTTAGAAGGCGTTCCAAAAAGTTTACCAGCTATGGTAAAGGCTAATCGTATACAAGACAAAGTTGCTGGTGTTGGTTTTGATTGGGAGAAACCAGAACAAGTTTTTGAAAAAGTAGAAGAGGAGCTTGCTGAACTCAAAGTCGAAATAGCAGAGGGAAATACCAATAAGATTGAAAGTGAGTTTGGAGATGTGTTATTCTCTATGATTAATTATGCAAGATTTTTAAACGTTAATCCAGAGAATGCATTAGAGCGTACCAATAAAAAATTCATAAAGCGTTTTCAATATTTAGAAGAACAATCTAAAGCACTTAATAAACCATTAAAAGATATGACGTTATCTGAGATGGATGTGTTTTGGGAACAAGCCAAAAAACTATAATCGCTTAGTTATAGTGTTTTCTATATCTAATTCAATTACCATGCAAACTGTTAAAGTGTTAGTTTGTAAAATCCAAAAAAGTATCCTAACCGTAATTATAAAGAAGCCTATGATTTAGGTTTCATCTTTGTAGAATCTTAATTGTTATTTAGCGGTGTAATTAAGATTAATTTAGTTTAGTTAGGGCAAAACCCACTTGTTTAAACAAGTGGGTTTTGATATTTTAACATACGATTTATAGAAAGGTAGCGTTTGCAAAACGCGATTCTACATACCGCAAGCAATTACTTATTGCCATTGTTGTGCTTTCGTTATTTA
>CAZBMY010000132.1:0-6790 GCA_964492855.1 uncultured Flavobacteriaceae bacterium | reverse complement strand
TTAAATTTGAGTTAGGATTTTTTATTTCACTTTAATTTATTGCGAAATATCTATTTATTAGTGTAAATATTTCAGAATAATAGAGGTTAACCACTTTGCAAAACTCGATATATATCGTATATTTGCACCACTGTAAAGGTAAATGAAGATTATGAGGGGACGAAAAGTCCCCTCTTTTTATAGCTGTATGTTAAAAAATAAAGTAGAAGAATTATTACAGAACGCATTAGAGGAGCGTCAAGACTTGTTTCTAATAAGTTTTACTTTCGGGCTAGATAATGCTATTAAAGTAGTAATAGATGGTGACAATGGTGTGCTGGTAGAAGACTGTATGTTTATTAGTCGTGCTATTGAACACAATTTAGATAGAGATGAGGAAGATTTTTCTTTAGAAGTACTTTCAGCTGGGGCAGCATCTCCATTAACAACACCAAGACAGTATAAGAAAAATGTTGGTCGTAATTTGGAAGTAAAGACAAATGAAGATCAAAATATAGAAGGTCAGTTAGTGGAAACTAACGAGACATCTATAAAACTTACTTGGAAAGCACGTGAGCCAAAACCGGTAGGTAAAGGAAAAGTAACAGTAACCAAAGAGGCTACGATTGCTTTAGAAGATATTAAAGAAGCAAAAGTTAAAATAAAATTTTAAGTCCTGTTGATATGGAAAATTTAGCGTTAATTGAATCATTTTCAGATTTTAAAGATGATAAATTAATAGATAGAGTTACGCTTATGGCAATACTAGAAGATGTATTGCGTAATGCGTTGAAGAAGAAATATGGTGATGATGATAATTTTGATATTATCATTAATCCAGATAAAGGCGATTTAGAAATTTGGAGAAATAGAATAGTTGTTGCTAACGGTGAGGTTGAAGATGAAAATCAAGAAATCGAATTATCTGAAGCACAAAAAATTGAACCAGATTTTGAAGTAGGTGAAGATGTTGCAGAAGAAGTGAAACTTTTTGAATTAGGAAGACGCTCTATTTTAGCATTAAAACAGAACTTAATTTCTAAGATTCACGAACACGACAATACAAATATCTATAAGCAATTTAAAGAGCTTGAAGGTGAGATTTATACTGCCGAAGTGCATCATATTCGTCATAGAGCAATCATATTGTTAGACGATGATGGGAATGAAATTATTTTACCAAAAGACAGACAAATACCTTCAGACTTTTTCCGTAAAGGCGAAAACGTAAGAGGTGTTATTGAAAGTGTAGAACTTAAAGGAAGCAAGCCAGCCATAATTATGTCTAGAACATCGCCATTGTTTTTAGAAAAATTATTTGAGCAAGAAATTCCTGAAGTTTTTGACGGTTTAATTACGGTTAAGAATGTAGTTCGTATTCCTGGTGAAAAAGCAAAAGTAGCTGTAGATTCTTATGATGATAGAATTGACCCTGTTGGAGCTTGTGTAGGTATGAAAGGGTCTAGAATTCACGGTATTGTACGCGAGTTAGGTAATGAAAACATTGATGTTATTAATTACACTAATAATATTCAGTTATTTATAACACGTGCGTTAAGCCCAGCAAGAGTAACCTCTTTAAAGCTAGACGAAGAAAATATGCGTGCTGAAGTCTTGTTAAAGCCAGAGGAAGTATCTAAAGCTATTGGTCGTGGTGGCCATAACATTAGATTAGCGGGTAAATTAACAGGTTATGAAATAGATGTCTTTAGAGAAGGTGCAGAAGAAGATGTAGAATTAAGTGAATTCTCTGATGAAATCGAAGCATGGATTATCCAAGAGTTTAGCAAAGCAGGTCTAGATACCGCGAAGAGTATCTTAGAACAAGACGTAATTGATTTGGTTAAGCGTACAGATTTAGAAGAAGAAACAATTATTGAAGTTATTAGAATTCTAAAAGAAGAATTTGAAGACTAATATTTACCAATTTTTGCAAATTAATTGGTAAACTATATATTTAGGATTATATAAAAGCATTTATGGCTCAAATTAGAATAAATAAAGTATTGCGAGAACTTAATATCTCTCTCGACCGTGCGGTGGATTTTTTAGAATCCAAAGGCATTGAGATAGAGAAAAGTCCTAATACAAAAATCTCTCAAGATGTTTATGATACATTGGCTGATGAATTTCAGACTGATGCAACTAAACGCGAAAAAGCGCAAGAGGTAAGCGAGGCAAAGCTGAAAGAGAAGGAAGCACTTAGAGAAAAGCGTGAGCGTGAGCTCGAAGAAAAGGCTAAAGTTGAAGCAGAAAAGGAGAAAGAAAAAGAAACTGTTCTTAAAGCAAAAGCAGAACTTTCTGGACCAAAGCAAGTTGGTAAAATAGACTTAGACGGGGATAAGCCAAAGGCTGAAGCATCAAAAAAAGAAGCGCCAAAAGCTGAAGAGAAGCCAAAAGTAAAAGCGCCTAAAAAGGAAGCGCCTAAAAAGGAAGTGCCAAAAGCTGAAGAAGAGAAGCCTGCTGCAAAAAAAGAAGAACCTCAATCAACTGCAAAAAAATCAAAACCAGTTGAAGCTAAAAAAGAAGATACTATAGACGAATCCGAAACTGCTTCTGAGCCAGTAGACGAAAAGATTAAGACACAGTACAAAAAACTAAGCGGGCCTAATATCACTGGTAAAAAGATTGATTTATCGCAATTTAATAAGCCTAAAAAGAAAAAAGAAGACAAGCCCAAAGCTGGTGATAATTCTAACAAGCGTAAGCGTAGAAGAATTAGTAAACCAGGGGACCCAGGCAAGTCAAACAATACTAATAACGATAATAGAAGAGGTAACTTTAAAGGACGAGGGAATAATAACAGACCTAAAGTTGTTAAAGAAGAGCCTAGTGAAGAAGATGTACAAAAGCAAATCCGCGAAACTTTAGAAAAGCTTCAAGGAAAGAGCAGCAAAGGAAAAGGAGCAAAATATCGTAGAGAAAAAAGAGACCAGAGAAGAGAGCAAACAGAAATTGATGCTCAGATAGAAGCAGCAGAAAGTAAAATGCTAAAAGTAACGGAGTTTGTTACTGTAAGCGAAGTTGCAACTATGATGGATGTTGGTGTTACTGAAGTAATCTCGGCATGTATGTCTCTTGGTATGATGGTAACTATGAATCAGCGTTTAGATGCTGAAACTTTATCTATTGTTGCTGAAGAGTTTGGTTATTCTGTAGAATTTGTAACTGCAGATATCGAAGAGTCTTTTGAAGAAGTAGAAGATAAGCCAGAAGATTTAAAAGAACGTGCGCCTATTGTAACTGTAATGGGTCACGTTGATCATGGTAAAACATCATTATTAGATTATATCCGTGAAGAAAATGTAATTGCTGGCGAGTCCGGTGGAATTACACAACACATAGGTGCTTATGGTGTTGAATTAGAGAATGGACAAAAAATTGCATTCTTAGATACACCGGGTCACGAAGCCTTTACGGCGATGCGTGCTCGTGGTGCTCAAGTTACAGATATTGCAATTATTGTGGCAGCTGCAGATGATGATATAATGCCGCAAACAAAAGAGGCTATTTCTCACGCGCAAGCAGCAGGAGTACCAATTGTTTTTGCAATTAATAAAATAGATAAGCCAGACGCAAATCCTGAAAAAGTAAAAGAAGGTTTAGCTAATATGAATTTATTGGTAGAAGATTGGGGTGGAAAAATCCAGTCTCATGACATCTCTGCTAAATTTGGTACAGGCGTTAAAGAATTATTAGAAAAAGTATTGCTAGAAGCTGAATTGCTTGAGCTTAAAGCAAACCCAAACAAAGCTGCTCAAGGTACTGTAGTAGAAGCGTTCTTAGATAAAGGACGTGGATATGTGTCTACGATATTAGTACAAGCAGGTACATTACGTGTTGGTGATTATGTCTTAGCAGGAAAGAATTCTGGTAAGGTAAAAGCCATGCAAGATGAGCGTGGAAATGACGTTAAAGAGGCAGGTCCTTCAACACCAGTTTCAATATTAGGTTTAGACGGTGCGCCACAAGCGGGTGATAAGTTTAATGTATTTGAGGATGAACGTGAAGCCAAGCAGATTGCGACAAAGCGTACACAATTGCAGCGTGAACAATCAGTAAGAACACAGCGTCATATTACACTTGATGAAATCGGAAGACGTATAGCGCTTGGTGATTTCCAAGAGTTGAACATTATCCTTAAAGGTGATGTGGATGGTTCTGTTGAAGCATTAACAGATTCGTTCCAAAAACTATCTACTGAAGAAATTCAAGTAAATATCATACACAAGGGTGTTGGTGCCATTACAGAGAGTGATGTGTTATTAGCAACAGCATCAGATGCAATTATCGTAGGATTTAATGTAAGACCAGTTGGTAATGCAAGAATGATTGCGGATAAAGAAGAAATAGATATCCGAACATACTCTATTATATACGCTGCAATTAATGACCTTAAAGATGCCATGGAAGGTATGCTATCTCCAGAAGTCAAAGAAGAGGTTGTTGGTACAGCAGAGATTAGAGAGATTTTTAAAGTATCTAAAATTGGAAATATTGCAGGTTGTATGGTAATGAATGGTAAAATCTTTAGAAATTCTGGTATAAGAATTATTAGAGATGGTGTTGTTATCCACACAGGAACATTAGAGGCTTTAAGACGTTTTAAAGACGACGTGAAAGAAGTTGCTAAAGGCTACGATTGTGGTATGCAAATTAAAGGCTACAATGACATTGCTATTGGTGATGTAGTAGAAGCCTTCCAAGAAGTTGAAGTTAAGAAGACCTTGAAATAATAAGAGAAATACTTTTTATATAAAAAGCCGAAATCAAAATTTGATTTCGGCTTTTATTTTTAGAGAATACTTTTTTAATCCTGTTTAGGTTGAAAAATAAAAGCATTCATGTAATTCTTTTTAATTTTTAATAAAGCACGGTCAGCTTCAAGACGATCTCTAAAATTGCCAACCCAAATCTTGTAATTTGGTGTATTGAAAACCATTTCAATAGGCCATTCATTGTATCTATTTTTAAATCTAGATTTTGCTTTTTCAGCATCAAAAGAGCTATTTCCGCTAAAAATCTGTATTCTAAAAATCTTTACAGTTTTTATGTCCTTTTTAAGCTCTAATAGTTGGTCAATAGCTTTAGGTTGCGTGACCTTTACTTTAGCTTCCTGAGCTGTAGAAAAGAGACTAAAACCAATAAGAGTAATAAATAGCAGAGTTTTAATAGTATACTTTTTCATATTCAATTTATATTGTGTTGCAAAGTTATGTTTTCTTAACGTATTCAAAGGCTTTATTGTTATTTAGAACGTTTATAAATTACATATTATGAGTTCTCTAACATTTCTAAAATCGACTTTATACATTACTTTTGCAAGAGTTTTTACAAACATGATTTTTATAGTTAATACTGAAAAAATCATACCAAATTTTAGAAGATAATTCAACTATACATATGAAACACGTTATCTACCGTAATTTAACCTCAAATATTCTTCGTTTAGGTTTTATATTATTACTTACGTTTTCAACTACCGTTTTGGCCCAAGAAGGGGATCCAGCAAAAGGAAAAACTTTATTTAACACCAATTGTGCCGCTTGTCATAAACTAGATAAAAAGATGACAGGTCCTGCATTACGTAATGTAGAAGCAAGACTAGCAGAAGACGAAGGTTTAGATAGAGAGTGGTTAAATAAGTGGATACGTAATAGTGCAGCTTTAATAAAATCAGGTGATACGTATGCCAATAAAATTTGGAACGAGTATAACCAAACAGCAATGAATGCCTTTCCGCAGCTAAGCGACCAAGATATTACAGATGTTTTGGCTTACACTGCTGCGCCTGCACCTCCGCCTCCAGTCCCAACTCCAGGAGAAATAGTCGGAGAAGGTAGTGGTGATTCAACGTCAAACTCATTAATTTTAGGAGCGTTAGCTTTATTATTCGGGCTATTAGCTACTGCTTTAGTTCTTGTAAATAGAACTCTAAAGCGTTTTGCGGAAGCAAAAGGTATTGCCATTGCAGAAGAGGAAGAAAGAACGCCAATCTGGGAAGCATTTGTGCAAAACCAATTCTTGGTTTTAGTAACTTCTATTATGCTTTTATTAGCGAGTGGTTATTTTGTATACGGTTACTTAATGCAAGTTGGTGTAGACCAAGGTTACGAACCAGTACAACCAATACATTATTCACACAGAATCCATGCTGGTGATAATAAAATAGATTGTAAATATTGTCACTCATCAGCTAGAGTAAGTAAGCATTCAGGGATTCCTTCGCTAAATGTTTGTATGAACTGCCATAAGAGTATTGGAGAAGTTGCTGCTGAAACTCAGTTAGAAGGACAAGAATATGGTGTAGATTACAATGCTGAAATCCAAAAATTATACAAAGCCGTAGGTTGGGACGAAGCTTCTCAGCAATACACCGGGGATACAAGTCCAGTAAAATGGATACGTATTCACAACTTACCAGACTTTGCTTATTTTAATCACTCGCAGCACGTTTCTGTTGCAGGTTTAGAATGTCAAACATGTCACGGACCAGTTGAAGAAATGGAAATTATGTATCAGCACTCACCATTAACAATGGGTTGGTGTATTAATTGCCACAGAGAAACAAATGTAAAAGTTAAAGACAACGATTACTATACTAAAATTCACGAGCAGCTATCAAAGAAATATGGTGTAGAGCAGTTAACTGCAGCCCAGATGGGTGGATTAGAATGTGGTAAGTGTCATTATTAATAATAAGAAGTAACTCACAATTATATGTCATCAAACAAGAAATACTGGAAAAGTGTTGAGGAGCTAAACGAAAATAGCTCTATTGTTGAGACGCTACAACAAAACGAATTTGTAG
>CAZBMY010000131.1:5001-6804 GCA_964492855.1 uncultured Flavobacteriaceae bacterium | reverse complement strand
ATTAGATGATGTTTCCCAGCTGCTATTGAAGGGTGTTTGGCGGTAAACTGCCCTAGTTTCTGCCAATGTCTTAAAATTTTTTTTGTGTTTTTATTGGAATTAGCCTTATCCCAATCCATAGGAGAGCGTAAATTAGCATCTCCTTTAGCACCTTCTAGAATTAACTCTCTGGCAATTTCATCGCCATAATAAACTTGCTTAGCACCTGGTGTCAAAAATAACAACTCTGCTGTTTTGTAAGGCATCGCTCTTTCTTTATCAAACGGTTGCCCATCATCGTGAGAAGACATATAATTTAGTACACTATAATCTTTTAAATCTGTATTGGATATAGAATCATATTTAGCAAAAATATCTTTAGCAGACATTTGTTTGGCATTCCATTTAAATTCAAAATTTATTTGGCTAGAAAACATATTATCATAATAGTTAACTTTTTTATCTCCAAAATCAAAAAATTTACCACCACTAATACCGTAATTATAAACTTCTCCTACCAAATAAAAACCCGTAGCATCTAATACTTTCTCCGGATTATTCTTTTTGAATTGAGCAAAAGCATAATCACATTCTTTTTTAAATTCTTCCCACACATAAGGTTCTGTATGCTTAACTGTATCACAACGATAACCATCAATTCCAAAATCTACTATATAATCGGTTAGCCATTTCATAATGTAAAATCGTGGTGCACGTGGATGCCCTGTACGTTCAAAAAAATCATCTAATTCTTTTACTTCTTGTTCATAACGGCCTTCAGCTTTCCATTTTGAAACTAATTGTGGAGGCAATTCTACATCTTCATTACTGTCTGTTCTTATATCTGGTAAATTCTTAACTAAAGTACAAGTCACTGTGTTTTCATAATTAGTATACTCGCATTGAGGTTCAGTTCTTACCCAATCCGACGGCCAAACAGGGTCAGCTTCAGTTACTGGACCCGTATGATTTATTACGGCGTCTAAAACAACACGTATACCTTTACTATGAGCTGCATCTACCAACTCTTTTAAATCTTGCCTTGTCCCTAAGTTAGCATCAATTGCTGTCCAATCTTTTGTCCAATACCCATGAAATCCATAACTTTTACCAGTACCTTCATCAGTACCTGCGTGAATATTCTCTACGATAGGAGTCATCCAAATCGCATTTATCCCTAAGTCGTTAAAGTATCCTTCATTAATTTTTTGAGTCACACCTTTTAAATCGCCACCCATATAACCTCGTAATTTTGATGCATCATTATTTCTACCATACATAAGATCATTGGTTATGTCTGCATTATTAAAACGATCCGTTAATAAAAAATAAATGTTTGCAGCTTCCCAAGGAAATATACTTGCAGTTTTAATAGAAGTATTTTCTGATTTAATTTCGTTATTCTTAACATCATTACAACCAAATAATGCAATGACGATTAGGGTTAGTATACTTTTTTTCATGCTAGTATTTATCTATTTTAAGTATAAACGACTCTAACGGCTTTAAGTCTATTCTTACTGAGGTTTTACCATTATCAACTTTTAATATTGATGTATAACTACCATACAATTGGTCTTTTACATCGTATTTGCCATCAGATAACCCAAGTTTCTCAATTAAATCATCTGGTAATTGAAGATCAAAACCATAAGTGTTTTTACTATCAAAGTTTGAAATAACTATCAGTTGCTCTTCTTTTGACCAACGTACAAATGACAGTACTTTATCATTATATAATTCTGTATGTGCTTTATTATAAGCATGGATATCTTGATAATTACCAACTAAAGCTGAGCTTTTAATTGTAAAATTGAGTAGGCG
>CAZBMY010000131.1:0-4901 GCA_964492855.1 uncultured Flavobacteriaceae bacterium | reverse complement strand
TATCTTGATAATTACCAACTAAAGCTGAGCTTTTAATTGTAAAATTGAGTAGGCGCTTATAAAAATCTCTAAGTGCCAATTCGCTTTTGGTGGATTGTCCTCCATCAAAATTCTTGTTATTTGCCCAACGGACTATACTAGGTACAGAGCCATAATCAAAAATTGAAGTCCTGGTTGGGTCACCAAATCCTAAATCCTCTGCTCCTGGCTCACCAAATTCTTGACCAAAATAAACCATTGTTGGCGCAGTTGTCGCTGTTGCAGAAACCACCATTGCAGGTTTTCCTTTTTCTGCGTTTCCTGCAAAATCAGGACTTGCAATACGCTGCTCGTCGTGATTCTCTAAAAAATGAAGCATATGATGCTCTATGTCCGATAAGTCTTTGAAAATTGGGGGAATATTATCGGTCTTACCATGACCTTGCATCACATGTTTTAAAGTATCGTATAGTTGAACTTTGTCATACAAATAATCCATTTTTCCTTTTCTGATATAATCTCGATACAGCTTAGGATTATACACCTCAGCTAGTAAAAAGGCATCAGGATTTTTCATTTTTATATAAGAATTCATATAGCTCCAAAACTCTACCGGAACCATCTCTGCCATATCAAAACGAAAACCATCTACACCTTTTGACGTCCAATACAGAGCAATATCTTTAAACTTAATCCAAGAATCCGGAACAGTTTTATCTGACCAAAACTCAAAATGTTTTTTGAAATCTTTATCTTCAAACGCATCAGGTAATTCATCAAAGTCTTTTTTACCTTCGGGTGACACACCATAATTTACTTTAACTGTTTCGTACCAATCGTACATATCTGGCTGAGAAGCTCTAGACCCGTTACCTGTCCATTTTGCTGGGTTTTCTTTAAACTTACCATCTGCCAAAACGTGGTTTTCTCCTCCTAGAGGCTGGTAATTATTTTTCCAGTCGGGAACTTTAAAAGCTTCACCTGGATTGTAATAAAAATTATTATTTACATCGTATACTACAGTTATATCATCTTCAGCTCCAAAATCTGTAGTCCCTTCAGGGTTTGTTAGACTTTGATAATTGCGAGCAACATGATTTGGAACTATATCAATAAGCACTTTTAGACCAGCCTTATGAGAACGCTCAACAAGCACTTCAAATTCTCTCAATCTATTGTCGACATTCTCAGCTAAATCAGGGTTTACATTATAATAATCCTTTACGGCATAAGGGGAACCTGCACGACCTTTAACAATATCTGGGTCATCGTTGGAAATATCATATTTTGTATAATCTGTTATGACATCGTGGTGCGGAACACCAGTATACCAAATATGTGTTACACCTAAATCTTTAATTTCTGAAAGTGCTTTATCTGTAAAATCATTAAACTTACCTACTCCGTTCTCTTTTATAGTTCCCCAAGGTTTGTTGGTTGTATTTGTATTACCAAAAAGCCTTGTAAAGACCTGATAAACAACATACTTTTTTTTAACTTCTTTTTGATAATCTTCAATACTCGTTTTAGATAAAGACTCTTTTTTAAAATTATTTTCACACCCTAAAAATCCTAGTACTAGAAGTATGATAATACCGTATTTAATGTTTTTCATTTTTAGAATTAGTTATTCAATTTTATTCTGATTTTTTTTCTCTTTGATGTATCCCATTCAATATTCAAAGTGAGTGTTTTGTAATTTGAATTGTACTTACTATCAACTCTAGATTTCCCTATTTTTATCTTTCTTGGTTCTTTTTTAATATTATGAACCGTAAAGTCAATAGTTTTTGATTCCACTCTAAAATTTGAACCATTTTCAGCTTCAAATTCTATCTCTAACCATGAACCATGTCTTTCTGCCTTACACTTTATAATCTGATAATTATCTTTTTCTATGGGATTAACCGTATGACCATCATCAAAGTAAATTTGACGACTAGATTCTTCTACTATTATATCATGATAATATTGCAGTTGAATAAAATTTGCATCGTAGTCTTTTGTGGACTGTACTGATTTCGCCAAAGGTATAAATGCACCTGAACGAACATATGTAGGAATGTACGCAGGATGCGTTTCTACAACTTTAGTTTGTCCGCCAGCAATTAATTCATCCGTTTCTATATTAAACCAATTAGATGTTTTAGGAAAATAAACCTCTTGCGCTTTCAACCCAGCTTCTAATATCGGTGACACCAAAATATCTTGCCCCCATAGATACGTTTTTGTATAGCCAAACAAATCCTTATTCTCAGGTTCTTCAAAAAACAAAGGGCGCATTAGTGGCGTACCTTTCATATGGTTTGTTGCCATTAAATTATAATTATAAGGCAATAACCTATAGCGCATGGCAATAGCAAAACCAGCTAATCGTTTAGCATTTTCACTTCTATAAACAGGTTCACTTGGCACATCTTCTTGAGCATGAGGTCTAAAAATTGGTTGAAAAACTCCGTATTGTAACCAACGTGTATATAGTTCGTCATCTAAATTAGCTCCTGCAAACCCACCTAAATCACTGTGCATATAACCCAATCCTTGCATGCCCATTTGTAAAGCAATCTCTGGCTGAGATTGTAAGCCTCCCCAGGTTCTATTAACATCGCCAGACCATGGTACCATACCATAACGTTGACTCCCTGAGTATCCTGCTCGCATTAAAATAAAAGGGCGCTTTCTAGGATTTGCCTCTAAACTAGCTTCATAAACGAGTTTTGCCCAATCGTGACCATAAATATTATGTACCTCATCAGCAGAACCTTTTACATGTTGCACCCAATTTGGATGCACTTCTGGCTCTCCTAAATCACCCCAAAAACCAGTTACTCCAATCTTAGATAATCCTTTGTAAATATTCTTAAACCAGGCCTCTGCTTTAGGATTATAAATATCTATAAGACCAGTATTTCCAAAATAAAAATCATATTTGGCTGCATTACCAATAGAATCTTTTGCCAAAACACCCATAAATTCGGCTTCACTCCATTTTTCTGAAGTGGTAAGAACAAAGGGTTCTGTAATGAGAATAGTTTCTACATCCTTTGATTTTAGTTCTTTAACCATAGCCATTGGATTTGGAAAAGAATCTCTATCAAATTTGAGATTTCCCATAGTGCCTTTTATTTCTTTTCCAAACCAGTACAAATCAAGAATAATAGCATCAACAGGTATATTCTCTTCTCTAAATTTATCTATTGTCTCAATGGTTTCCTTTTGGGAGTGGTATCCAAATCTACTTGAAAAATTACCTAAAGCCCATCTTGGCAACATAGGTTGTCTGCCCGTAAGATTCGTATAATTTTCTATTACATCATACCATGTGTTTCCTGCTATAATTTGATAGGTTTTTCGTCCAGAAATTGTTTCGTATGTAAGTGTATTGTCTTGTTTACTATCTAAATCTAAATAACCGATTGGCGCGTTATCAAAGTGGATCATGTACCTGTTAGACGATATCACAATTGGCATTGTATAATTCATCAACTTACTTCGAGTTTCATAACCGTAGTGTGCACGGTTAAATAAAGGGAGACGATTGCCTCGACGATTCATCCCTAAGGCTCTCGCTCCTCCACCATAAAGTGCCTCATCTTGCGATAAATTAAACTCTATTTTTTCGGTATGGTCAGCTACAATATTATCCTTTACCAAATCCATTGGTTGGTGTACACTTTTATAGTACCCTCGCTTTTCTGAAATAAGTGGCTCTCCTTTATAGAAATAGGAAACCTTAAAAGGCTCAGTAGTTATAGTAACTGACAAGTCTTTTCCTGAATATGTTATATTATTACCTATATACTTGTAATTAGTTTTTACCTCTTCGGGACTTAAAACCACAGCATGACTTTCCTTTTTGTGCTTTTCACTGGTTGGAATAAACGTCGTTTCTAATATCTCTTCTGAATAAAATTGAAAAATGTAGCTACCGTCATTTGTTACAACTGTAAACCTTCCATCTACCTCATTATGCGATTTATAAATCCGATTTGGGTTTTGGCTAAATCCAAATTGAAATAATAAGACCACTAAGACTGTATATATCGTTTTTTTCATACTAATTATGAGATGCTGAAACAAATTCAGCATGACGTATTTTTACTATTTACTTAAAAGAAATAAAAGCGGTTTATCAAATCGCTTATTCCATGAGCTCTCTGAGTGGTCGGTATCTTCAAAAAACAAATTCCTAGAATTCTCTTTAGTATAACCTTTGGCTCTTAAAAGCGCATCAACTCTAGGCCCATACTTTGGGTAATATTGATCTAGGGTTTTATTACCATAATCAAAATAGAGTTTATGCGATTTTGCGTCAGATAAATTTGCATCCATGTAACTAAAAATAGCATCAGCATGCGGATTATTTGGTCCTGGAACAGCACCGGGCCAATGTGTACTAAGGCATGCAGCACCTGCAAAAACATCTGGATATTCTGAAATAGCATACATCGACATTAAGCCACCCATACTAGAACCAGCTACAAACGTATTTTCTTTATCTGTATGCACTGAAAATTGTTGATCTATAACAGGCTTAAGTTCAGTCACTAAAAATTTGAGATAATCGTCACCCTTTAGATTTACATTAAAATTTACTTTTTTAGCTACTGCTATAATTGAATCTCTAACTTTAGCTGGCATGTATGACATCGCTTTTTCGGGATATAAATCTTGCCAACGGATTTGAGGTATGTTATGTATACCAACTACAATGAAATCTCTTACCTGTTTATTTTCCATTAATTTACTGGCCCAATCATCTACTTTCCATTCTTGTTTGTTCCAAGTTGCGGTTTCATCAAACAGGTTCTGCCCATCATGCATATATAAGACCGCATACTTTTTATTTTTTGAATAGTTCTCTGGCAACCAAACATCTATAGCTCTAGGCTTAATGTTTTTAGAAGGAAATGCTTCTACTC
>CAZBMY010000130.1:4116-6817 GCA_964492855.1 uncultured Flavobacteriaceae bacterium | reverse complement strand
CCTCCTATAGCACCAAAGAGTAATGCTTTATTTCCTATCTTTTTTCCAAGTACAGCTTCGCCACAAGCAGCACCTAATACAATTTGAGTTAATGAATCCATAATTTTACAGTTGCAAAAGTACGTAACTTGTTGCATTTGCAAATGGGTTTACAAAATCGTAACATTACAGGACAAAACTAAATCATAATGCAAGACGATAATAATATTGATAGTATAGAAGCTGACGGTCAAAATATTGTAACTAACAAAGAGCTAAATATATGGGAAGCATTACTCCCTGTTTTCATCTTAGTTGCCATGCTCGCCTACAATGTTTATGTATTTGGTGATGATGCGCTAAGCGGCTCTAATCAATTTATATTATTACTAGGTGGTGCTGTTGCTGCAATTGTAGGCTATTTTAATAAAGTGTCATATAAGCAAATGTTAGCTGAAGTTGCAGAAAATGTAAAATCTACCTCAGGTGCGTTACTAATATTATTAATGGTTGGAGCACTTGCAGGAACTTGGCTCATAAGCGGAATTATTCCTTCTATGATTTATTATGGACTTCAAATTCTAAATCCAACTATTTTCTTAGCAGCTTGTGTTATTATTTGTGCCATTATTTCTATCGCAACAGGAAGTTCGTGGACAACGGCTGCAACGGTGGGTATTGCTTTAATTGGTATTGGTGATGCCTTAGGAATTTCATCAGGAATGACAGCTGGTGCCGTTTTATCAGGAGCTTATTTTGGTGATAAAATGTCGCCATTGAGTGATACTACTAATCTAGCTCCTGCTATGGCAGGCGGCGAGTTATTTGCTCATATTAAATATATGGCACTTACAACGGTTCCTACAATAGTAATCACGCTTTTAGTATTTATAATTTTAGGGTTTACTATAGATACCTCAGGGCAAGCAGACACTTCTGCAATTCTAGGCTCAATCGATGAAGCATTTAATATCAGTGGTTGGTTATTTATAGTGCCTATAATAGTTATTTTATTAATCCTAAAAAAGACACCGCCGTTATTGGCATTATTAATAGGTACACTATTGGGAGGTGTAGCTGCACTTATTGCGCAACCTGAGATAGTTATGAATATTACTAATGCAGAAAGTTTAACTTTTGAATCTGGTTATAAAGGTATTATGCAAGCCTTAACTGTTGATGTCGCTATAGAGACCTCTAATAATAGTTTAAATGATTTATTTACATCAAGTGGAATGAGCGGAATGCTTGGTACAATATGGCTAATTATTTGTGCTATGGTCTTTGGAGGTGTTATGGATGGTATTGGAGCTTTAGCGAGGATAAGCAAATCATTACTCAACTTAGCCTCTAGTGTTTTTGGATTATTTGCAAGCACGGTTACAACCTGTTTGGCGTTGAATGTTACTGCTTCAGACCAATATTTAGCTTTAGTTGTTCCTGGGAAAATGTTTAAAAAAGCGTATGAAGATAAAGGTCTAGCGCCTGAAAACTTAAGTCGTACTCTTGAAGATTCTGGTACGGTAACATCTGTTTTAGTACCATGGAATACCTGCGGAGCTTACCATAGTGGTGTACTTGGAGTCGGAGTTGGTGAGTATTTCCTTTACGCTGTATTTAATTGGTTGAGTCCATTTATGACGCTTCTGTTTGCTGCATTTAAAATTAAAATAAAAATGCTCCGAGAAGGAAAATAAAATAAAAAAGCCGCTAACTAGCGGCTTTTTTATTTTATTAATTTTTCTAAATCTTTAAACCCTTTTTCTTTGGCATAATGAAATGCAGTATTACCTGAATCATCTTTCAAACCCTTTTCAGCATTATATTTTAATAGCAATTCTATAATTGCTCTTTGATTATACATCGTAGCAAAAATAAGTGCTGTCGCTCCTGTATTATTTGTTGCATTGATATTGGCTCCGCTATTTAATAATAATTCTGTAATGGGTAAATTCCCTTTAAAACTTACACCAATTAAAGCTGTGTTTCCTGAAGCATCTTTTGCATCTACCTCAGCTTTATGCTTTAACAGAATTTCAGAAGCTTCTTTATTATCAAAATAAGTTGCAAATATTAATGGCGTAAAACCTCTTGTATCCTTTGTATTTACTATTTCAGGATTATTTTCAATCTGAGTCTCTAGCCTATCGTTAAATCCTTTTCTTATCGTATCGAAAAATAATTCGGTTGCGTTCATAAAATTCAAAAATTATTAGTTAAAAATTAGGTTTCGACTGCGCTCAACCTGACAGTAAATAAAAAAGGAATGCACTACTAAAAGCACATTCCTCTTTTTCATAGTATATCTATATTAATTTAAATCAAAACGATCTAAATTCATAACCTTATCCCAAGCTGCAACAAAATCGTTTACAAAACGCTTTTGCCCATCATTAGCACCATAGACTTCTGCTACTGCTCTTAACTCAGTATTAGAACCAAAAATTAAATCTGCTCTAGTGCCCTTAAAAGTAACTGATCCTGTTCTTCTATCTCGTCCTTCGAAAATAGCATCATCATCTGATGTTGCACTCCATGTATATGTGAAGTCAAGAATATTAGTGAAAAAGTCATTAGTTAGGCTTCCAACATTATCAGTAAACACACCATAGTCAGAACCGTCAAAATTTGCTCCTAAAACTCTCAATCCACCGACTAAAGCTGTCATTTCAGGAATAGAAAGCGTTAATAAATTAGCTCGATCTACTAATAAATCCTCTGC
>CAZBMY010000130.1:0-4016 GCA_964492855.1 uncultured Flavobacteriaceae bacterium | reverse complement strand
GAAGCCCATGCTGTTTTTACCAAATCAGAAACTGATAAACCAGACGCTAAAATTAGTTTCTTTAAAGATTCTATATCCGAATCACTTAATGTGTAATCTACAGCCGGTATAGGATCTTGCCAAATCAATTCTTCTTTAGGCACTTCTGGTCCTAAGTAACGTTGAATTGGTCCCATATCTCTATGCGTAAGTTTGTACCAAGCTCTGGCAAATGCATCTTCAAATGCTTTATGGTCTTTATGGAAACGCTCAGAAATTTCTCTGTATGTTGGATCAGCTTTTAAAGCCATATCTGCTGTAGTCATCATTAAGGCTTGCATACCATTTCCGCCAGCTGCTGGAGCTTGACGTGCGTTTGAAGCCGCTGTTGGTGTCCATTGGTGAGCGCCAGCTGGGCTTTTGGTTAGCTCCCAATCGTAATTTAATAACACATCAAAATAATCAGCATCCCACTGAGTTGGATTTGGTGTCCATGCACCTTCTATCCCACTAGTAATAGTGTCGTCTAAAACACCGGATTTGTATGTGTTTTTCCATCCTGTGCTCATTTCTTCAATTGAAGCACCATGAGGTTCAGCACCTACATATTGTTCAGGGTCAGCTGCACCATGCGCTTTACCAAATGTATGTCCACCAGCTACTAGGGCTACAGTTTCCTCATCATTCATGGCCATACGCCCAAATGTAATTTTTATATCATGAGCTGACTTTAAAGGATCTGGTTCTCCGTTTGGCCCTTCAGGGTTTACATAAATTAATCCCATATGTACTGCTCCGAGATGACCTTCTAAATCACCATCACTTGTATCATATCTTTCATCATTATCTAGCCAACCTGTTTCACTACCCCAATAGATGTCTTGTTCTGGTTCCCAAACGTCTTCACGACCTCCTGCAAAACCAAACGTTGGGAATCCCATAGATTCTAAAGCAACATTACCAGCAAGTATCATTAAATCTGCCCAAGAAATCTTATTACCATATTTCTTTTTTACTGGCCAAAGTAGTAGACGTGCTTTATCTAAATTTCCGTTATCTGGCCAACTATTTAATGGCGCAAAACGGTGTGTACCTGTACCTGCACCACCACGTCCATCACCAACTCGATATGTACCTGCACTATGCCAAGCCATACGAATCATAAATCCTCCGTAATGACCGTAATCTGCTGGCCACCAGTCTTGAGAATCCGTCATGAGGTTAGTCAAATCCTTTTTTAATTCGGTATAATCAATACTATTAAAAGCATCAGCATAATCAAAATCATCACCCATTGGGTCATTCTTAGGTGCATTTTGACGAAGTATATTTAATTTTAATTCGTTTGGCCACCAATCTCTATTACTAGTTCCACGACCAGCTGTTTTCTTTTGGTCTCCACTTAAAAATGGGCATTGACTTGGGTCTCCTCCGTTATTATGATTCATTATATTATAGTTTTTTTGATTATAAATTTTACTTGTATAAAATTATGAAATAAAACCATGCATGATTCATTACTCCATTCTATATTTTTATTTTTTAATAGACATTGCCTATAGTAAACCTACCAAGCATTACTTTAAGCAATAATTAACTTATAAAAGGTGTAACATTCATAACATTTTTGTAACTTATAGGTAGATTAATATTTAAAACACACTGAGTTATGATAGATACAGAATATACCAAAGTATACAGCGGAAATTTTATAATCATTCAACGTATAGTCAGTGCTCTAGATGATATAGGCATAATTCCTGTTATAAAAGATGAAACCGAGTCTGGTAGACTTGCAGGTTTTGGATCTTCGATACAAGGATTTCAAGAGGTATACGTAAATAATGAGGAGCTCGAAAAAGCTAATGAAATTGTTAGTCGTGTAAAGGCTGATATGGAGGTTTGAATTTAAACTCTTAAGTCAGCAATAAATATAAAAAGAGCTTTAAAAAAGCTCTTTTTATTATAATAACTAAATTTTACTTCTAAACTCCTACAGCATACATTTTCTCACGCTGCTCTTTTATTTTTTTATCACTCATATACTCATCAAATGTCATGTAACGGTCGATTACACCATTTGGTGTTAACTCTATAATGCGATTACCAACAGTTTGCGCAAACTCATGATCATGGGTTGTTAAAAGTACAGTCCCCTTAAAGTTTTTTAATGCATTATTAAAAGCGGTAATACTTTCTAGGTCTAAGTGATTTGTTGGCTCATCCACCATTAATACATTAGCGCGTGTCATCATCATACGACTCAACATACAACGCACTTTTTCTCCTCCAGATAATACATCTGCGGTTTTAAGTGCTTCTTCTCCGCTAAAAATCATCTTCCCAAGAAAACCTCTAATGTTTACCTCTTCACGCTCTTCTTCTGTCTGAGCCCATTGACGTAACCAATCTACAAGTGTCTGTTTCTCTACAAAATACTCGCTATTATCTAATGGTAAATAACTTTGAGTTGTAGTTACACCCCAATCAAACTTCCCAGAATTTGCTTTTTCTTTTCCATTTAAAATCTGATAGAAAGCAGTTGTTGCTCTAGAATCTTTTGAGTAAACAACAACCTTATCGCCTTTAGCCAGATTTATATTTATATTATTAAATAAAACTTCGCCATCTAAAGACGCAGACAGTTTTTCTACATTTAAGATTTGGTCACCAGCTTCACGGTCGCGTTCAAAAATAATCGCAGGATATCGACGACTAGATCGTTTAATCTCTGATATGTTTAATTTATCTATCATTTTTTTACGACTGGTTGCTTGCTTTGACTTTGCAACGTTAGCCGAGAAACGACGAATAAACTCTTCTAATTCTTTCTTTTTCTCTTCTGCTTTTTTATTTTGCTGTGCATGCTGACGCGCCGCTAATTGCGAGGACTCATACCAAAACGTATAGTTACCAGAAAAGTGATTGATTTTAGCAAAATCAATATCCGATATGTGTGTACAAACCGCATCTAAAAAGTGACGGTCGTGAGATACAACAATAACACAGTTATCATAATTAGCCAAAAAGTTTTCTAACCAAGAGATCGTTTCGTAATCAAGATCATTTGTTGGCTCATCCATAATCAATACATCAGGGTTTCCAAAAAGTGCCTGCGCTAATAACACACGTACCTTTTGTTTACCATCTAAATCTGCCATTAATGTATAATGGTAATCTTCCTTTATACCTAAGTTAGATAACATTGCTGCTGCATCACTATCGGCATTCCAGCCATTCATTTCTTCAAATTGTACTTGAAGCTCACCTATTTTCTCAGCATTCTCGTCTGTATAATCTGCATAAAGTGCATCAATCTCAGACTTTAGTTTGTATAAAGGTTTATTTCCTTTTATAACTGTTTCTAAAACAGTGTCTTCATCATGCTTGTTATGGTTTTGCTCTAGCACAGACATACGTTTGCCAACTTCTAAATGCACATGGCCAGAAGTAGGGTCCATTTTCCCTGCTAAAATCTTTAGAAAAGTAGATTTCCCTGCGCCATTGGCACCAATGATACCATAGCAGTTTCCATTATTAAAAGTCGTATTGACCTCGTCAAATAAAATACGCTTACCAAATTGTACAGAAAGATTAGAAACTGATAACATTATTAAGTTTTTTTATTGGCGGCAAAAGTAGAAAATTAAAGTGATTACATGAAATTTATGCCGCTATTAGTATTATTTAACTAGGCATTAACAATAGAGATCCTAAGCAACATATATTTTTGTCAATAATGGTGTTTTAAACCATGACGTTGATGAATTACAAAATTTTTTCTTTTTTATTAATAATCTTAGGTATTACAGGTTGTAAAGACTCTGCAAAAACTGATAATAACTCTGCATTTTTTGGAGGAGAAATAATCAACCCTAAAGGTGATAAAGTTATTTTCTATGCCAAGGATAAAAAGCATAATGACACACTACAACTCGATAAAAATAATAGGTTTAGTTACATTTTAGAAAATGTAACGCCAGGCGTATATACGTTTGGTCATGGTGGCGAAGTTCAAAGTATAATATTAGAACCAA
>CAZBMY010000129.1:1182-6885 GCA_964492855.1 uncultured Flavobacteriaceae bacterium | reverse complement strand
AAAATACATTTTTAATAAGTTTTCGGGTACTATATCTATTGAGGGATAAATAGCAGATAGTTCATACACCTCTAAATCAAAGAATTTTACAGATGCTAAGACATGATCAAATATATCACCAATAATGTATTCGTAATTTACCCAGCGTTGATCACTACTAAAAGCATATATTTCTAAAGGAATGCCTTGAGATGTAGGTTCTAATTGACGCACCATAAATGTCATTTCTTTATTTATGGCAGAATGATTTTCAATATATGTCTGCAAGTATTTTCTAAACACACCAAAATTTGTCAAATTACGCCCATTGATTAGCGTAGATTTATCAATGCTATGCTCAGTATTATGAGCATTTATATCTTTAGATCTTACGTTCAGATATTCAGTAATCAGTTGAATGTTTTTAAAACGTTCAATGTCTTCGGTATTTAAAAATTTAATTTTAGACGCTTTTATAATTACGGATCGTTTTATGCGTCGACCTCCAGAATTAGTCATACCTCGCCAGTTTTTAAAAGAATCAGATATTAATGCATACGTAGGTATAGTTGTGATGGTTTTATCCCAATTTTGAACTTTAACTGTAGCTAAATTGATTTCTGTAACATCGCCATCAGCGCCATATTTTTCGAAAGTTATCCAGTCTCCAATACGAACCATATCATTTAATGATACTTGTATCGATGCTACAAAACCAAGAATGGTGTCCCTAAAGACAAGAATGATAATTGCTGACGCTGCTCCAATTGTCCCGAAAAACTTTATAAATGATAATCCTGTAATTATTGCAAACGCAGAAAACAAACCAATAAACCAAGCAAAAATTAAGAATACTTGTATGTAACTATCAATAGGTTTGTCATTGTATCTCGGTAGTGTTTTTAGATAATCTTTTACAGAATTTAATAGACTTTTTACAATGCGAAGCGTCAATATTATGGCTATAATTTTTAGTGAATTTTCTATAATAAGCTCAGTCTCAGAAAAATCTGAAAATACTTTTGGAACAAAATTAATTAGAATTATAAGCGGAATAATATGTGCGATATTTCGAGGCAACTTGTTTTCTAGTAAAATGTCATCAAAATTTGTTTTTGTGCGTTTAGCAATTCCAGTGGAAAATTTCCAGAGTAAACGTTTAGTTATAAAGTCTACAATAAAAGCTATAAGCAATACTATTACTAGTAAAGCCAACATATTAAGATACTTAGCTGTAGATTCAGAAATACCATTTTCAACAAATAAATTGTACAGATAATGTTTCATTAGATAGAAGCGGATTTTAGGTATTTTCGTTCAACATAGAATGTTCCGAAAGGTATTATTGATGCTACCAGAATTATAAAAAAGTCTTTTTGTGACCATTTAAAACTTGGCTTTAACCAAATGGCTAAAACAATATATGCAACAAAAAGCAAACCATGTGGCATACCCAATAGTTTTACGTATTGTGGGTCGTTGCCAATATATTTTATAGGTACAGCCACAAACAATAATAATAGATAAGAAACACCTTCTAAAAAGGCTATGACTCTGAAAAAATTAAGCATAGATTTAACTTAAATTATAGACTGCAAAAATACTCTAGAATATAAGATTTGAGTCATATTTTAACAGCTTTTAAGAATTAATTTAAAACTAAGTATCTATTATTTATATTTACTTTTTATAATCTATTCTAATAACCAATTGTAATGATTTTCTCCAAAAGACAACTAATCACAACCCTTTGTTTATCAGCTTTTTTAATGTTTAATTTTACAGATGCTCAATCTAAACGCAAACAAAAAAAGAATGCAAAAACAGAACAAAAGGCACCTGCACAACCTAAGAAAAAAGGAAAAATAAAAAGTTATAATCAAGTTATTACAAAAGATGCGATTACCGATGACGGATTATTCAAAGTTCATCAAGTTGACGAAAAGTACTTTTTTGAAATACCTAATGATTATTTAGATACAGATATGTTATTGGTAAGTCGTTTTGTAAAATTACCATCAGGTCTTGGTGGTGGTTTTGTTAACGCGGGTACAAAAACCAATACACGTTTAATACGATGGGAACGTTTTAAAAATAAAATTCTCATAAAAGAAAAATCATACAGTGCTGTAGCTCAAGACACATTACCTATCAATATTTCGGTTCAGAATAACAATTATGAACCAACACTATACGCCTTTGATATCAAGGCTTTTTCTAAAGATTCGTCTGCCGTTGTAGTAGATGTAACTTCCTTTTACGGGACTGATGTAAAAGCATTAAGTGGATTACCAGCTCGATTCAGACGCCAATATAAAGTTAGAAATCTAGATAAGTCTAGAAGTTTTATCAACTCAGTAAAAAGTTTTCCTGAGAATATCGAAGTCATTCAAGATTTCACATATAACGCTTCTGAGCCTCCTGTAAATTCTGGTATTGAATCTATTAGTATTCAAATGAATCAATCTATGATTTTATTACCAAAAGATAAAATGCAACCACGTTACTTTGATGAGCGCGTCGGTTGGTTTACTTTAAGCAAGTACGATTATAGTAGTGAAAAATTAAAAGCTGACCGAAAAACATACATTCGTAAGTGGCGTTTAGAACCAAAAGACATTGAAGCTTATAAACGTGGAGAATTGGTAGAGCCTATAAAGCCTATCGTATATTATTTAGATCCGGCTACACCTCAAAAATTTCGTTCATATATGAAAGAAGGTGTGGAGCTATGGCAAAAAGCATTTGAAGCAGCAGGATTTAAGAATGCAATTATTGCAAAAAATCCACCAAGTAAAGAAGAAGATCCAGATTTTAGTCCTGAAGATATTAGATATTCCGTAATACGTTATGTAGCAAGTACGACGCGTAATGCCACAGGGCCAAGTGTATCTGACCCAAGAACAGGAGAAATTATAGAAAGCGATATTATATGGTATCATAATCATTTACGATCTTATAGAAATCGTTATTTATTAGAGACTGGTGCTGCTAATCCTTCTGCCAGGACTTTAGATACTCCTGAGCCAGAAATAGGAGAGATGATGAAAATGGTAATAGCTCACGAAGTTGGTCATACTTTAGGATTACCGCACAATATGGCAGCCAGTTATGCATACGATGTAGAGAATTATCGTGATGGTGCGTTTACACAGAAAAATGGTATCGCTGCCACAATAATGGATTATGCGCGTTACAATTATATCGCACAACCAGGAGATCAAAATATTCGGTTTATCAGACAATTAGGACCTTATGATGCGTATGCTATAAATTTTGGGTATCGTTATTATCCAGAAGCTAATTCGGCTGATGATGAATTATCAATGCTAGATCAATTGGTGTCTTCAAAATCTGGTGACCCAAAATATATGTTTGGTAGTCAAGGCAGTCGTTTTGATCCACGTTCTCAAACCGAAGATATAGGAAATAATAGTATTAAGGCGAGTACTTACGGACTAAGCAATCTCAAAATTGTTGCGCAAAATTTACCAGCATGGACGAGTGACCAAACCAATAACTATAATGATTTAGCAGAATTATATGGAGAAATGCTTGGGGTTTGGAACAGATATGTTGGGCACGTTACAACGCATATTGGAGGTGTCTATGAAAATACTCAAAACCCTTCCCAAAACGGCGATGTGTACACAATGGTACCAAAAGCTCAGCAAAAATCGGCTCTCCAATGGTTACACAATAATGCTTTTGTGAGCCCTACATGGTTAGTAGATAAAAATATTTTAAACAAGATTGATTATGCAGGTTATACTGAGCGTTTACGTGGTTTACAAACGAGACATTTAAATCGTGTTTTGAGTTTTGAAACGCTTGGTCGATTAATAGATTACAATGCATTAGACGCTAACAATTATTCAGCATTAGAGATGCTACGCGATGTAAGAAAAGGAATTTGGTCAGAAGCAAGTTCTGGTCGCAATGTTACTGTATATAGACGTAATTTACAACGTGCACACATAGACCAATTAGCTAACTTAATGACTGGCGAAATGAATAGACGTTTTTCTCGCAAGTATTACAATGTTAATCAGTCTGATGTTAGAGCATTAGTAAGAGGTGAATTAAATGTATTAAAACAACGTTTACGCAGTGCTTCTAATGCTGCTGTAAATACAGTTACAAAGTACCATTACAGAGATGCTGTTGCTCGTATTGATGCTATTTTAGATCCTAAATAGAATACTTAAATGAAAGAGAAAAAGCCTGATATGGTGGTTTATGATGAGGAAAAAGAACAGTATAACGCTGCTTTTTTACCATATGCAACAAGTTTTAGTGCACCTCAAATAAAAGCGCCCAATAATGGAAGTTGGAAAAACTCTCAAATTTATAAAGCCAATAAGCATTTAAAAACTAAATACGAATCTTTAAAAAAAGAGTATGAAGAGTTAATGCAGGTACTAGAGTATAATGAACTTATTACCAGTTCTAAATTTTCTTTTGAACCAATAATCGGCGAAATTTATCATTTGTATAATAACAGTAAAGCCCAACCATTTCTATCTATTATTAATCCAGACACATGCGATTTTGAGTATTTGGGAAGCTTTCGATTAACTTCAGACTATCTATGGGAAAAGGTAGAAGTCGTAACATCTACCCAATTATCAAAATAAGAATTTCGTAAGATATCTTTAGTTTATGGGGCTTAAGTCCGTCATTAGTACTATCTTTACTGACAATTAAAAACAGTTTAAGGTAATACATGGGTAGATCACAGCAGACATTTAGTAAAAGTGAAAAAGAAAAAAAACGTTTAAAAAAACGCGAAGACAAACGTAAAAAAATGGAAGCGCGTAAAGCAGAAAGGGAAGCCAACGGTTCAGACGGAATTCCAATAGCTTACGTTGATTATAATGGTAATTTAACTGATACACCACCAGACCCAGAAAATAAGATTGAAATTGAAGCTGAGAATATTGAGGTAAGTATTCCTAAGACTTTACCAGGTGAAAAAGAAGAGTTTGATCCAATTCGTAAAGGAAAAGTAAACTTCTTTGATTCATCAAAAGGTTTTGGATTTATTATTGACGAAGAGAATAACGAAAAGTATTTCTGCCATGTTAGTGGTCTAATTGATGAGATTGCAGAAAATGATAAAGTTCAGTTTGAATTAGAAAAAGGACAGCGAGGTATGAATGCGGTAAAAGTTAAGCGTATTTAAATCTTTGAAAATATATTAAAAAAGCCATTATCAGTGATAGTGGCTTTTTTATTTGCATCATTTCGTTCCGATAGCTATCGGAAGCACTCGTCAAACCTCATACTACGTATTAGTTAACGTATTATTCAATATTTTATAAACCAATTCTTTTGTTATCGTTTGTCCATTAGCTTTTTCTCTCAGTAAATCATAACTAAATCTGAAGTCACAACCCGATATATAATCACTACAGCCGTAAGCCGTTTTTCCTTTTATGATTGTTCCTGTCTTACATTTTGGGCAGGTGTTATCAGTAGTATCTTTAGAAGCTAATATTGTTTTTTTAGGCTCTAATTTAAGTTTAAAATCACCATCAAATCTTAATAAGCCTTCAGTAGCTTTATTGTTGATTTTAAACCCTTTAAGATTAACAGTCGAACCTTTACTTAAAAGTCTAATAAGTTGATTATCTGATATTTTTTTATTCTCAAATTTAAATGGTAATATAAAATTACAAGCGGTTCCGTAGTCACTACAACCATAAGCAGATTTTCCTTTTA
>CAZBMY010000129.1:0-1082 GCA_964492855.1 uncultured Flavobacteriaceae bacterium | reverse complement strand
TTCATGCTTTTTATAAATGCTGAAGCAGAATATTCACCCTTTTCGATGTCTTTTAGCTGTTTCTCCCATGAACCAGTGAGTTCCGCAGACTTCAATAATTCATTTTGAATGGTATCAATTAATTGAATGCCAGTGACTGTTGGCAAAATTTGCTTTTTATTGCGCTTTATGTATTTTCTTCTAAATAAGGTTTCAATAATATTAGCACGAGTTGAAGGTCGACCAATGCCATTTTCTTTCATGATATCACGTAACTCATCATCATCTACCTGTTTTCCTGCTGTTTCCATAGCACGTAGGAGAGAAGCCTCAGTAAACTGATTTGGTGGCTTAGTTTGCTTTTCTAAAAACGAAGGCTCATGTGGCCCTTTTTCGCCTTTAACAAAAGTAGGCAAGAGGCTTTCTTTTTTATCATTATTAGTTTTGCCAAACTCAAATACAACTCGCCAACCTTTAGAAAGTATCTCTTTTCCTGTGGCTCTAAAGTTAACTTCTGCGGCTTTACCAATAACCACGGTATTTGACACTTTACAATCGTCATAAAACACTGCGATAAATCGTTTTACGATTGCATCATAGACACGTTGGTCATTGTATGGCATACTAATCTGCATTCCGGTTGGAATTATAGCATGGTGATCTGTGACTTTTTTGTCGTTAAAAACCTTAGCGGACTTCTTTATCTTTTTATCGAGTAGAGGAGACGTCAATGCCGAATAGTCGTTTAGTTTGCTTAAAATACCTTTTACCTTGGGATATACATCATTAGGTAAAAATGTGGTGTCTACTCTTGGATAAGAAATGGCTTTTTGCTCATATAATCGCTGAGCCGTTTTTAGCGTTTCGTCTGCAGACATGCCAAACTTGGTGTTGCAATAGACTTGTAACCCTGTTAAATCAAAGAGTTTTGGTGCGTATTCCGTACCTTTTTTCTTGGTAATAGAAACAATTTCAAACTGGTCTTCTTTAACTTTATTAGCGAGAATTTCACCGTCGTCTTGTTTTAAAAACCGCCCTTCTTCGTAACTAAAAAGGGTATTGCGATAGGTCGTTTGTAATTCCCAATAGGGTTGGGGCACAAA
>CAZBMY010000128.1:0-6893 GCA_964492855.1 uncultured Flavobacteriaceae bacterium | reverse complement strand
AAAAGACTCAAAAATAATGCTACACCAACTAAGGCATCACGTCCATAATGTGATTCAGGATATATAATTCCACCATTTCCTTCACCTCCAATAATAGCACTATTTTTTTTCATTAGGTTAACAACATTAACTTCGCCTACGGCACTAGCTTCATAGTGTCCTCCATGTTTTTCTGTAACATCACGCAATGCACGTGTAGAACTCATATTGCTTACAGTATTTCCTGGTGTTTTACTCAATACATAATCAGCACATGCTACTAAAGTATATTCTTCACCAAACATCTCACCGTTTTCATCCATAAATGCTAAACGGTCAACATCTGGATCTACAACAATACCAAAATCAGCATTATTATCAACAACAGCTTTTGCTAAATCACCTAAGTGTTCTTTTAAAGGTTCTGGATTATGAGGGAAATGACCCGTTGGGTCACAATACAATTTTACAGCCTCAACACCTAAGCGTTCTAATAATAAAGGAATAGCTATACCACCTGTAGAATTGACACCATCAACTACGACTTTAAAGTTAGCAGCTTCGATAGCTTTTTTATCTACTAGCGGTAAATCTAAAACTTCGTCAATATGCAAATCTATATACGCTTGGTTTTTGGTGATTTTTCCTAAATCGTCAACTTCTGCAAAAATCATATCTGATGATTCAGCAATTTGAAGGATTTTTTGCCCTTCTACGCCATCTAAAAATTCACCTTTAGCATTCAGTAATTTTAACGCATTCCATTGTTTGGGATTGTGACTCGCTGTTAAAATAATACCTCCATCAGCATGCTCCATAGGCACTGCAATTTCAACGGTAGGCGTAGTAGATAACCCCAAATCTATAACATGAATACCCATACCCACTAAAGTATGCATAACAAGGCTCTGAATCATTTCGCCAGAAATTCTAGCATCTCTACCAACTACAACTCTATAATTATCCTTACTACGTTGTTGTTTTAGCCAAGTACCATAAGCAGCAGCAAATTTAACAGCATCAATAGGCGTTAAATTCTCTTCTACTTTACCTCCAATAGTCCCTCGAATTCCTGATATAGATTTTATTAATGTCATGTACTTCTATTTTATGCAAATATAATTAGTAAATAGGATTTTGTTAGTATGAATTCGTAAATTCGAGCAATGAACTTTTTGGCGCACATCTATCTCTCTGGCAACAATGAATTGTTAACTATTGGCAATTTTGTTTCTGATGGTGTTCGTGGAAATAAATACAAACTATTTCCTGAGGCTATGCAGGCTGGCATGTTATTACATCGCGAGATTGATACTTATACAGACGCCCATCCTGTTTTTAGACAAAGCACCAAACGTTTGCATAAAACCTATGGGCATTATAGTGGAGTAATTGTGGATATTTTTTACGACCATTTTTTAGCAAAAAACTGGAGTCAATATTCTGAAATTCCATTAGCTAAATATGTTGCCGATTTCTATAAAAGTCTTACTAAACATATAGATATATTACCAGAGCGTTTTAAAAGACTAACACCATTTATGATTGCTGATAATTGGTTACTAAGCTATGCAACTATTGATGGAATTCAATTAGTTTTAAATGGAATGAATCGTCGTACAAAAGGCCGCTCTAAAATGAACGAAGCCACCAAAGAATTAAAATTATATTATATTGAATTTGAAAATGACTTCAATCAATTCTTTGAAGAGTTGAGAGATGTATCGGAAACAAAACGAATTGCCTTAGAAAAAGAATACAATTTATGATAAAACAATTTCTAACCATCTTAGTCTTAGTATTACTTTTTAATTGTAAAGACACCACAAAAAAACAGAAAACAACAATAACCAACCGAGGTCTTGTAACTGATAAAGCTATGGTCGTCAGTGCTAGAGAAGAAGCCTCTAAAATTGGTTCAGAAATCATGAAAAAAGGCGGTAATGCCTTTGATGCTATGATGGCAACAGAAATGGCACTGGCTGTAGCTTATCCGTATGCTGGCAATCTTGGCGGTGGTGGGTTTTTAGTCTATCGTTTAGCTGACGGAGAAGTTGGAGCGCTCGACTACAGAGAGAAAGCCCCAATAGCAGCTAGTAAAGACATGTATTTAGATGACGATGGGAATGTAATTAGCGGCAAAAGTACAATTGGTCCATTAGCTATTGGAATTCCTGGGACAGTTGCAGGTGTTTTTGAAGCTCAAAAAAAATTCGGAAAACTTGATGTAAAAACCATTCTTAAACCTGTTATTGATTTGGCTAATAAGGGATTTATTATCACAAAAAACCAAGAGCGTCGTTTTAGAGGTTACGATAGTATTTTTAAAGCTGTAAACGAAAAAGATATTCTATTTAATAAAAGTTTAAAAGCAGGTCAAACTATTTCCAATACTGCATTAGCAGAAACGCTACAACGTATTGCAGATAATGGTCGTGATGAATTTTACAAAGGTGAATCTGCCAAAATACTCGTGAGTTTTCTTCAAGATAAAGGGAGCATCATTACTTTAGAGGATCTCGAAAAATATGAAACCAAATGGCGAGAACCTATTCAATTTCAATACGATGATTTAACAATTACCTCAATGTCTCCACCATCATCTGGAGGCATCTGTTTAAACCAAATTATGAAAATGGTAGAGGACTTTGATTTAAAAGACTATGGGCATAATTCACTTAAAACCATTCAGGTTATAGTAGAAGCTGAAAAACGTGCTTATGCTGACAGAAGTTATTATCTTGGCGATCCAGATTTTGTTGATATCCCAAAAGAAACACTCACAAGTACAGTGTATTTAAATGATAGAATGAAAGATTTCTCATTTAAACAACCTACAGCAGTTGATTCGATTTCGCATGGTGAAATAATAGGTTACGAAAGCGAAGAAACAACCCACTACTCTATTGTGGATCAATTTGGCAATGCAATTGCTGTAACAACAACACTAAATGGTGGTTATGGTTCTAAAGTTTATGCAGACGAATTAGGCTTCTTTTTAAATAACGAAATGGATGACTTTAGTAGCAAACCTGGTGAGCCAAATTACTATGGGCTTATAGGCGCAGAGGCAAATAGTATTGCTCCTGAAAAACGTATGCTAAGCTCCATGACACCAACTATTGTTGAAAAAGAAGGAGAATTACTGATGACTGTTGGAACACCAGGAGGATCAACTATAATAACTTCGGTATTGCAAACTATTTTAAATGTGCATGAATTTGAAATGACCATGCAAGATGCTGTTAACGCTCCACGTTTTCATAACCAATGGTTACCAGATGAGATTCGTATGGAACCTAACGCTTTTGATAAAAGCATAATCAAACAACTCGAAGCTAAAGGATACATTATTAATGAGTCACGCTCTCCGATTATAGGCATCGTAGATGGTATTCTTATTATGGAAGATGGTAAACTAGAAGGCGGAGCAGACAAGCGTGGTGATGATACTGCAGTTGGATTCTAATTTAGATATTAAGAAAGTACATTGATTCAAATACGCTTTTTCAATTAGTATGAAAAAGCATTGTATTGAAATATTAAATCTTGATTATTCAATTAATTATTGATTTTCTCATAATACTAGATTTTATAGTACAAGGATTTAACAAACTCTTACAATTTCAATTTTAACGTAATCGTATCTTTATAGCACTCATTAAACTCAACCAAAATGAAAAAAATCATGCTGGGACTAACGCTTATATTTGCGTTAAATCTCTTTAGCCAAGGCACACAATTATTAAGACAACCTACATTACATGGCAACAATGTTGTTTTTGTTTATGCTAACGATTTATGGAAAGCCGATATTAACAACGGAAACGCTATTCGACTCACTAGTGATGATGGCTACGAATCTAGTCCGCACTTTTCTAATGATGGAAAACAAATTGCATTTACGGCACAATATGATGGTAATGTCGATGTCTTTGTCATTCCTTCTGAAGGTGGCGAACCTAAACGCCTAACCTACCATCCAAGTGGTGATTTTGTTCAAGGATGGACGCCAGACGGAAAAGTATTATTTCGGTCAGGAAGAGAAAGTCAGCCAACCATGACCAGTAAATTCTTTACTGTAGCTTTAGACGGTGGTTTACCAGAGCCATTAGATATTCCTCGTGCAGCCTATGGAGAATTATCTCAAGATGGTAAACATTTAGCCTATACACCAATCACAGGTTGGGATGCTGAATGGCGAAATTATCGTGGTGGGCAAGCTATGCCGATTTGGGTTGTTAACCTAAAAACGAAAGATTTAATACGCACACAACAACCAACTGGTGAACGTCATTTAGACCCAGTTTGGCTAGATGGCATAGTGTATTTTATGTCTGAACGTGACTATACAATGAATATTTGGTCGTTTAATCCTCAAACTAAAGAAGAAAAGCAAATTACGTTTCACAAAAAGTTTGATGTAAAAAGCTTAGATGCAAGCGCTACTAAGTTAGTTTATGAACAAGGTGGTTATTTACATGTTTATAACCCCTCAGATAAAACAACAAAACAGTTAAACATTACTGTAAATGGTGATTTGAATTTTTACCGATCTAGATGGGAAAATGTTAGTGGTCGTCAATTAACAAACCCTAATGTGTCTCCAAAAGGTAAGCGTGCTATTTTTGAACATCGAGGTGAAATATTTACAGTTCCTAAAGAAAATGGAACTTGGATCAATATTACTAACTCTCCTGGTGTTGCGGACCGAACTCCTATTTGGTCTCCTAAAGGAGACAAAATAGCTTGGTTCTCTGATGAAAGTGGTGAATATAAATTAATGCTTGCGGACCAAAACGGACAAAATAAAGAAGCGATTAAACTGCCTAATCCTACATTTTACTTTCAGCCAGATTGGTCTCCAGACGGAAAACACATTGCATACACAGATACGCATTACAACATTTGGATAATTAATTTAGATACAAAAAAAGCGTCGATTGTAGACTCTGATAGTTATGCGCACCCAAACCGTACTATGAATCCTGTTTGGTCGCCAGACAGCAAATGGATTGCTTATCCTAAGCAACAAAAAAGCCACTTTAAATCTATTTTTGCTTACAACGTAGATTCTAAAAAAACAATACAATTAACAGACCCTATCGCTGATGCCATTTCTCCAGTTTGGGATGCTTCAGGAGAATACTTATATACTTTAGCTAGTACCAATTACGGTTTGCAATCGGGTTGGCTAGATATGAGTTCTTTTGATCCAGGTGCAAATATTGTTCGAAGTCTTTATGCTGTAGTACTTAATAAAAACGGTAAGGCACCTAATTTACCTAAGAATGATAATGAAGACGTAACAAAGATTAAAGATAAAGGCGATAAAAAAGAATCTAAAGACATCGTAGTTACTATAGACGAAGAAGGCATTTATAATCGTGCAGTAGCTTTAAATCTTCCTCCAAGAAATTATGCTGCGTTACTTAAAGGTCCAAAACACAAAGTGTTTATTGCTGAAAGCATTCCTAATGAAAATGGATTAAAAGTGCATTCTTACGACGTGGAAAAAGAAAAGGCTTCTGATTTTGCTAAAGGCATATCTCAGATGGTCGCTTCAGACGACAGAAAATCTATTTTGTTACGACGCGGTGGTAGTTGGGTATTAACAAGTACTGCTTCTGCTCCAAAGCCAGGAAAAGATGTGTTAAATACCAATCTAAAAATAAAATTAGACCCAAAGGCAGAAGCACATCAAATTTTCAAAGAAGGATGGCGCTACATGCGTGATTTCTTATATGTAGATAATGTACATGGTGCACCTTGGGATGATGTTTACAAATGGTACTCGCCTTGGATTTACCATGTACGCCATAGAACAGATTTAAATTACGTGGTAGATATCATGAGTGGTGAAGTTGCCATAGGACATTCTTATGTGTCTGGTGGTGATTTTCCTGATTTAGATTTTGTTCCGGTAGGGTTGTTAGGTGCTGATTTTAAAGTTTCAAGCGGACGGTATCAAATTTCAAAGATTTATAATGGTGAACGTTGGAATCCAAATTTAAGTGCACCACTCGCTAAGCCAGGAATAAATGTCAATGAAGGTGATTATATTTTAGCAATAAATGGCAAATCAATTTTAGGTTCAGATAACATTTATCAACATTTAGAACAAACAGCTGGAAGAGAAATTACCATTACTATAAACGCATCAACATCACTACAAGGGTCTAGAGACGTATTAATTAAGCCTACTAGAAGTGAACGTGGTTTAAGAACTATAAATTGGGTTGAAGGTAATAGACGAAAAGTAGATGAACTCTCTAACGGAAAATTAGCCTATGTCTATGTGCCAAACACCGGAGGAGGTGGTTTTACATCTTTCAACAGATATTACTTTGCACAACAAGATAAAAAAGGTGCTGTAATTGACGAGCGCAATAATGGCGGAGGTTCTGCTGCAGATTATATGATAGATATTATGTCTCGTGAATTATTCGGTTATTTTAATAGTAAGTCTAAAGATAATAGACCGTGGACTACACCAATGGCTGGCATTTGGGGACCAAAAGTAATGCTTATTAACGAGCGTGCAGGTTCTGGTGGTGATTTATTACCCTACATGTTTAAAATGAAGAATATTGGCCCTCTAATTGGCACCAAAACATGGGGAGGACTTGTAGGTACATGGGATACACCAAGTTTTATTGATGGTGGACGTATGGTAGCACCACGTGGTGGTTTCTATGACATTAATGGTAGATGGGCAGTTGAAGGTGAAGGTGTTGCTCCAGATATCGAAGTTATTCAGCATCCAGAAGAAACATCTAAGGGCAATGACCCACAATTAGAACGTGCTGTTAATGAAGCTTTAAAATTATTAAAAAACAATGAGTTTAAACTTCAACCTGAACCTAAAGCACCAATACGCTGGAAACGTCCGAAAGACTATAAATCAGATAATT
>CAZBMY010000127.1:0-6895 GCA_964492855.1 uncultured Flavobacteriaceae bacterium | reverse complement strand
AAATATATTATAAATCTCTCTTTTTTAATAATCGGTAAGACAAAAAGATAAAAAGTGCTGTCCAACCTAATACTATAGCTATTTCACTAAAGTGTAAAGCATAATCATAACCTAATTCTGCTTTGTCAGGAAACTTGGTCATAACAATACGTTGTATTGGTTGATCAATAAGTTTATACATAGATTCTAGCGGCATAAAATTCTTTACTTGAAATGCTTTATCTGCACTATCAAATAGTTCATATGCGCCCCAAAACACAAGCCACTCAACGATATAAAGAACAAATAAGAAAGCTAAAGCAAATGCAGAACGTTTTAAAAGCATTCCAAAGAATAAACATAAACTAAAGAAACCTACAAGTTTAACAAAGTATCCTAATAGAAACTCTACTTCTCTAAATACGATATTAGCTTCTGTATAACTTGAGTAATACATGCCAATACAAAAAGTCGCAACACCAATAAGAATAGTTGCTGCTAACGAAAAGAAGACTATAGTATAAAATTTAGATAGGATGAATTCTTTTTTACTTAAGCCATCTATAAGATTCTGTTTTAATGTCTTATTGCTGTATTCGTTTCCAATCATACTCACTACTACTATTGCGAAGAAGAATTTAAAATAGGACGCAAAAAATGTAGTGATATGCCAAATAATAGGAAAGTTGAAAATCCCTAATTCTCCCAACTCTAAAGTAAAAAAGCCGAAGAAGTTAATTTTTATAGATGATAAAACTAAGACTGTAAAAGGAAGTATAAAACTGATGAAAATCAGGATTTTACTTGTTCTGTTAAGCCAAAGTTTTTGTAATTCTAGTTGTACGAGTCGTATCATTTTATAGATTGGTTATGCTAATTCTTTAAAGAATTATTTAGGTTTGATTGATGCTAGTTTAAGTTGTCTGTAAGTTGGAGGAATTGCTCTTCTAAACTCTCTTTTCGTTTAACAAGATGAGATAAAACAATACCTTTTTCAAACATTAGTTTATTAAAGTCAGATGCAGATAGTGGTTCATTTAAAAAAGCTGTGATTAAATCATCTTCTGTTTTAATTTTATCAAAAAAACTATGGTCCTCTAAGACAGAAATTAATTCGGATTGCTTTTCAGTTTTTAATTCAAAAAAACCATGACTATTAATCATTTCATCAACACGTCCAGAATATAATTTTTCACCTTTTCTAAGTACGACCACATGAGAACACACTTTCTCTACTTCATCTAATAAATGCGATGCTAATAGTATTGTTGTACCATTTGCAGCTATATCTTTGATGATTTGACGTATTTGATGAATACCTTGTGGGTCAAGACCATTTGTAGGCTCATCTAAAATTAAAATTTCTGGGTCATTTAGTAACGCAGAAGCAATGGCTAAACGTTGTTTCATACCTAAAGAGTAAGTACGAAATTTGCTATTTTTTCTGTCTAAAAGTCCAACAACTTCAAGCTTCTCGTTTATCTTTTCTGTACTAACATCTTTAATTTTACAGACCAATTTTAAGTTTTGCTCAGCGGTCATGTACGGATAAAAATTTGGACGCTCGATTATTGCTCCTACTTTTTTTAGAGCCTCGTGAGTATTTATGTTGCCATCAAACCAGTGAAAATCACCATTGGTTTTATTTACAACATTAAGTACAATACCAAGGGTTGTTGATTTTCCGCTTCCGTTAGGGCCAAGTATGCCGTAAACATTACCTTTTTGTATGGTAAAACTTAAATCTTTTACTGCGGTTAGGTAGCCAAACTTTTTAGTTAGGTTATTAATAGTAAGGATATTCTCCAAAATGATTGGTTTTTGATTGGTTTATGTGAGTAAGACGAGCTAGTATGTTTTTTGTTACAACTTTAATCAAAAAAAGCATTTCAAGAAATGAAATGCTTTTTTGTTTGAAGGTAATTAATACAATTTAGTTCCAATTTTCATCAAAATCTAAATCACTATAATCATCAACATCTAAGTCGTCATCAAATTCATTTAAATCATCGTCATTATCTGCTTCAAAGTTTTTAACTGGTGCTTCATCGGGTACTTGGCCTTGTACGAACATTAAATTTGGATAATCTGTACTTTCAGCTTCTTCTACGATTTCTGCAAGTTCTACAAAAAACGTCCACATATTTAAAAAGTCATAAACATAAATCAGTCGGGTAGAAGCTTCATGTACCAAATCATTAATTTTGGTAGAGCTCATCACTTTTACTTTGTTATGACCTTCGCTAACGTCAAACATGGCGATTTCTTCACCTTGATTCCATTCTTCATCACTTACATAAAATGATGCCATTTCCATACCATCAAAACCAAAGGATTGGGTTATGATATTGTGAAGGTCTTCCATATTATCAGACTCACGAATCTCTAAATCCCTGAAAATATCTTCTTCAGTATCGTTATCGAGTATAACTCTAAATCTATAAATCATGTTGTTATTTTAATAGTACAAAGATACGATTTAAGCTGAAGTTTTTGTAGGTTTTAATCGTTGTGAATTATGACTCTCTAAAATAATATAAAATTGAAAGCCGATTAAAATGGTAGCAATAACGAGATGAATGGGTTGCGATGAAAAAGGGAAATTAAAATAATACATTATAACACCCGTGAGAATCTCTAGGCCAATACAAACTATGACGAGCTTGATTTTTTTATATCCTAATTGTAAGTTTTTATTTCTAAAAAACAGCCAACCATTAAGTGCTAAAACTACTATTGAAAGCGAACGATGTATGTAAAAATTAATTGGAGCCAATTCTTGAATATCCCAATTAAAGTATCCATAGATTTTGTTTTGTACATCAACAAACTGTCTAACCTGTGTACCTAACACAATTTGAATTAAGGTAAGACACGTAGCAATAATAAGTATGTTTCTGAATTTGGAATCAAATGCTTGATTTCTAAAGGTCTGTTTTGATAGAAAGATTAGATATAAAATGACACCAACAATAACTAAAGCCATAACCATATGTACTGTTATCTTATATGGCGCTAGGTTAGAATCTACAACAGTCTTACCTAACCAAGCTTGAAATGCCATACCTAATACTGTAAAAATTGAAAGCAGTAGAAAACGCTTTTTATCTTTCCATAACCAAATAGACATAATCGTAAAAATGAGAATTGGCAATCCCGAGAGTGCACCAATTAATCTGTTAATATATTCTACCCATGTGTGAAGCGGGTTGAATATGGCATAGTCGTGTTCTGTATAAGGCTCCCAATTTTGAATATTTCGTTCTCCCGAGGATTTAAAATCTTTTGTAGCGACTTGTAGTTCTTCATCTACAATAATAACAATACCTTTTTTATAATCATGGTTAGGCTTAAACTGAAGTTCAGATATGTCTGTTGGCGGAATATAGTAGCCAAAGCATTTGGGCCAATCAGGACAACCCATACCTGAACCCGTCATACGCACAACAGCCCCAGCAATTATAACTAAGTATACAAGAACTAAGGCAACTTTAGCGGTATTTCTAAATCGTCTTTTCATCTAAATTATATCTTTTTTAAAACATAGGCTATTCTCCATGTCTTTGTACTGACCATATTTTGATATTTCTGTATAACCGCATTTTTTATAAAAATTTACCGCCTCAATTTGACGCTTTCCTGTTTCTAAAACACAAGATATATACCCCATTAATTTTGACCAATCTTCTAGATTTTTTAAAATTAATTTTCCAACACCGTTTACTCTATTACTTGGAGAGACAAACATGCGTTTTATTTCAACAGTAGTTTTGTCATAAGGCTTAAAAGCACCACATCCAATAGGTGTATCATTATCGTATGCCACTACAACATTTTTTAGAGCTTCAATAGAATTAAACTGATTGTAAAACTCATGTTCATCACCATCAGTGATTTTTAGATAAGCATCAAGCACTTTAACTAAATCTATAAAATCTTTGTTGGCAGATGTTGTTCTAATGAGACGTATCATAGCTAACTTGTTTTTAACCCTAGTGCTTTTCCTTTTTCTATCATTAGATTGAAAGCGGCATCATGTTCATTGGGTATTTCGCCTTCAAGAATAGCCTCTTTTATAGCTTCTTTTATAATGCCAATTTCGCGAGATGGTTTTAAGTTGAAGGTTTTCATAATCTCTTCGCCACTAATAGGTGGTTGAAAATTACGCACATGGTCGCGCTCTTCTACTTCAATAATCTTTTCTCTTACAGTTTTAAAGTTGTTATGGTATTTTTTAAATTTCTTAGGATTTTTTGTGGTAATGTCTGCCTCACAGAGTGTCATTAAATCGTCTACATAGTCTCCAGCATCAAATACCAAACGACGAACAGCAGAGTCAGTTACATCTGAGGCTAGTACAATTGGCCTAGAGCTCATAAATACCATTTTTTGAACAAATTTCATTTTATCATTCAATGGCATTTTTAGCCGTTTAAACAATTTGTAAACCATTTTTGAGCCCACAAATTCGTGTCCATGGAATGTCCACCCCACTTTTTTACTAAAGCGTTTTGTTGGTGCTTTACCTATATCATGTAATAATGCAGCCCAACGAAGCCAAAGGTTATCGGTAGTTTGGCAAATATTATCTACAACCTCTAAGGTGTGGTAAAAATTATCTTTGTGACGTTGTCCTTCCTTTTCGTCAATACCTTTTAAGGCAGTTAATTCTGGGAGAATATAATCTAACAATCCTGTTTCTTCGAGGTGAATAAAACCAATAGAAGGTACGTCGCTACTTAGAATTTTATTTATTTCTGTAACAATACGCTCTTTGGTAATTATTTTTATACGCGCTTTGTTTTTTGAAATGGCTTTTAGAGAGGCGTCTTCAATTTTAAAATTGAGTTGCGTTGCAAATCTAATGGCACGCATCATGCGTAATGGGTCGTCAGAGTATGTGATATCCGGATTTAAGGGTGTTTTAATTATACCTTTATCTAAATCACTAACACCATTAAAGGGGTCTAAAAGTTCTCCAAAATTAATTTTATTTAAAGCTAAAGCTAACGCGTTTATAGTAAAATCGCGTCGGTTTTGGTCGTCTTCTAAAGTGCCATTTTCTACAACTGGATTTCTGCTATTTTCGGTATAACTTTCTTTACGTGCACCTACAAACTCAATCTCAATATCGTCATGCCTTAACATGGCAGTACCGTAAGTTTTAAAAACTTGTACTTTAGGTTTGCCAGGTAAATTACTAGCTACATGTTGCGCCAATTCAATGCCACTACCAATGGCAACAACATCAATGTCTTTTGCATCACCTCGTTCTAGGAAGTAATCGCGTACAAAGCCACCTATGACATAAGCATTAACTCCAAGTGTATCAGCTGATGCAGAAATAATTTTAAAAACAGGATGTTGTAAAGCGTTTTTATATATCATTTTGAATAAGTGAAATAGACTCTTATTTTCAGAATGCAAATTTACAACATAGTGGATGAAGTCCCTAATTGATTTTATAAAGAATAGCGCTATGCATCGTATATATCTAGGTTTGTTAGTTTTTCTCTAAAAGATAGTTATAATCATTACTTTTGTCGATACATAAAGCACAGTATGAATTTTCAGAATAATATATTATTTCGTTTTTCCAATTTCACAAAAAACTATGCAAAGTCTAAGTTAATGCGAAAAGTGTTTAAGCGATTTAATTGGCTTATGCTAAAAATGGGAGCAAATCCTATAGTAACTGCAAAAATGCAAGATGGTACATCTATAATTGTAGATTTATCCACTCGAACAGAAAGAGATTGTTACTACACTGGTCTTTATGATTCTAAGCTTATAGGTTTGTTGAATAATATGTTTCAAAACGAATCTACTTTTTTAGATGTTGGCGCAAATATTGGTTTTTATTCTGTAGCAATTTCTAATAGTATAAAAGCTAGTGGTATAAGTTCAAAAGTGTTGTCTTTTGAGCCTTTCGAAGGTAATTTTAAGAGGCTAAAAAAGAATATAGAGTTAAATGAACTTCAATCTATTTGCCTACTAAATAATTATGGACTCTCTAATGAGACCAAAACAACAGAAATTACTTTAAGAGAAGATTTTAAAAACGGTTCTAAAACTGGCAATGCAGCTATCCCAACAGGTAATGATTTTGATAAAGGATTTGCAAGATCACAGATTACACTTAAACAATTGGATGAAGTTTGGGAAACGGATTTTAGTGAATATCCTAAAATAGATCTTATAAAAGCAGATATAGAAGGTCATGAAGATTTTTTTCTAAAGGGAGCGAATGCTATCATTGCAAAACACCGTCCTACTATTTTAATGGAGATTAATAAACCGTATTATGTGTCCAGAGGAGTAGATTTGGATGAAGTGTTTATGCCATTAATTCCAGAAAATTATATCGTTTATAGAGAAGATAATGATAATTGGATAAGAGTAAAGTCTTTACACAACTGTGACAAGGTAGATAATGTTTTTATTGTCCCTAAAGAGAAAATAGATTTAAAAGGCTACGAAATTTTTTAAAATACAAATAGCTAGAAACATAGCATTGCTTTTAAATGAAATCATCATTAATCATAAGTACTTACAATTGGCCAGAAGCTTTAGATTTAGTTTTAGAAAGTCTTTCTAGTCAAAGTGTTCTGCCAGATGAGGTTATTATTGCTGATGATGGTTCGGGAGAAAAAACACGTACTTTAGTTAATAATTTTAAATTACCATTAAAGCATGTTTGGCATGAGGATAATGGTTTTAGAAAAGCCAAAATATTAAATAAAGCCATAGCAAGCGCAAAAGGGGATTACATTATTCAAATAGATGGGGATTGTATTATGCATCCAAATTTTATAGCGAATCATCTTGATTTTTCTCAAATAGGGTGTTATTTGTTTGGTAGTAGAGTTAATATTCAAAAAATGCATCTACCAACCTTATTTAGTGGTAGAAATAT
>CAZBMY010000126.1:5663-6952 GCA_964492855.1 uncultured Flavobacteriaceae bacterium | reverse complement strand
CTTTGATAGCATCTAAGGCTACTTGCGGTGTTTTGATATCAGGCTGACCTATATTAAGATAGTAAACGGTCTTACCATCTTTATTGGCTTGCTCTGCATAAGGAACCAGTTTTCTTATAGGGGATGAAGGCATGCTTTGACCTTTCTCTGAAATTTTAGGCATTATTAAATGAGTTTATCAGCGTTATAAAATCTTAAATTTTGATTAAAAAATTAATCACAAAGTTAAGCTATTGGTATTAGAGTTGTATTTTTATTATTATGAAATTATTACTAAATAATTCTAAATTTATAATCATATCAATTGCTCTTATTTTGAGTAATATGGTTTTTGGGCAGACCAGTTTTAATCTATCTCAAACTAAAAGTTCTAAAATTAAATTCCAGTTAATTAATAATATTATTGTAATGCCTGTAGAACTTAATGGTGTTAAATTATCATTTGTTTTAGATACAGGAGTTAGTCGGCCTATACTTTTTAATTTGGTAAATATGGATTCTTTACAGATTAGTAATACAGAGCGCTCATTTTTACGAGGCTTAGGAAGTAATGGTAATATCCAGGCGATAAGGTCGAGAGGTAATATAATTAAAATTGGAGAAGCTATTGCTGTAAATAGAGATGTGTCTATGGTCTTTGATGACAGTATTAATTTTACACCAAGACTTGGAGTTCCTGTTCATGGTATTATTGGTTATGATATCTTTAAAGATTTCGTGGTAGAAATTAATTACAGTTCAAAATATTTGAGGCTGCATAAACGAAAATATTTTAAAGAATTTAAAAATAAAAAATGGCGTAAACTAAAAATTGATATTATAAATAGGAAACCCTATATAGAAGCTAATGTTAGTTTGAATTCTAATTCAATTCCTGTTAAATTACTTATCGACACAGGAGGTAGTGATGCACTTTGGTTATTTGAAAAGAGTAAAGACAATATTGAAATACCTTCAGAAAAGAGGTTTAGAGATTTTTTAGGAAAAGGATTAAGTGGTGCTGTGTATGGTGTTCGTTCTAAAGTTGAGTCTTTTAGATTAGCATCACATGAACTTTATGATGTTAATGTGGCTTTTCCAGATTCATCATCTTTAACAATAGCAAGACAACTCAAAGAGCGGAATGGAAGTGTTTCTGGTAATATTCTTAAACGATTTAATTTGTTCTTTGACTATGCGGGTAATAATTTATGGTTAAAAAAGAACGCCAAATTTAAGGCGCTATTCTATTATAATAATAGTGGTATTACAGTTGAACAGCGAGGGCTTAGAGTCGTCAGAGAATTACA
>CAZBMY010000126.1:0-5563 GCA_964492855.1 uncultured Flavobacteriaceae bacterium | reverse complement strand
TAAGGATAAGAGTTGATAGAGATGGTAAAGAATTAGGTTTTAGATTTCAATTAGATGATGTGTTCAAAAAAGAGAGCCCTCAAAATGAAGGCTCCAATTAAATTTGTGTAACTTTTTTATTGTTCTACAGAACTTTTTCCTTTTTTGTCAAGCACACTAGTTTTGCTTGGGTCAATAACTAAACCTTTAATTTTTAAAGCTACTGTTGGTGTATCAGCATTAGAAATAACAGTTATTGTCTTTCTAATTGGATTTACACGATTAGTATCATATTTAACTTCGATTTCTCCAGTCTCACCTGGCATAATAGGCCCTTTAGGTTTTTTAGGAACCGTACAACCACAAGTAGATTTTACACTAGATATAATTAAAGGTGCATCACCTGTATTTGTAAATTCGAAAGTACGTAGACCATTTGCTCCTTTTTCAACCGTACCGTAATCGATAACTTTAGACTTAAATTCAATTTTTGCAACTTTCTTGTCTTGAGCACTTAAACCCAGACTCATCACACCAATAAATAAAATTGTAATTATTTTTTTCATCACTAATATATTTTAATAATACTATTCAAAACTATGCACTTTTTGCTTCCAATCAAAATTAATACGTTGTAATACACGCTATTTAACAATAAATAGTCTTTTTACATATATTATTGACGCATTTATTCTTCAAAAAAAGAAATATAAGTACTTTTGTGAGTTATTAGCAAAAACAATACCAAAGCATGGAAATACCTTCTAAATATAACGCCTCAAGTGTAGAAAGTAAGTGGTATGGTTACTGGATGAAAAATAATTATTTTCACTCAACACCAGATGAAAGAGAACCTTATACGATTGTAATTCCGCCCCCTAATGTTACAGGTGTCTTACATATGGGACACATGTTAAATAATACAATTCAAGATGTATTAATTCGTAGAGCACGATTATTGGGTAAAAATGCATGTTGGGTGCCTGGAACTGATCATGCTTCCATAGCAACAGAGGCTAAAGTGGTTGCCAAATTAAAAGAACAGGGGATTGATAAGAATGATTTAACTCGAGAAGAATTCTTGAAGCATGCTTGGGATTGGACAGAAGAATATGGTGGAGTTATCTTAGAACAACTAAAAAAATTAGGTTGTTCTTGCGACTGGGATAGAACAAAATTTACGCTAGACGATGATATGTCAGAAGCTGTAATAAAGGTTTTTGTTGATCTTTATAATAAAGGAATGATATACCGAGGATACCGTATGGTAAATTGGGACCCTGAAGCTAAAACTACTTTATCAGATGAAGAAGTAGAATACGTTGAAAAACAAGGAAAACTTTATTATATCAACTATAATATTGAAGACTCTAATGAGACTCTAACTATAGCAACAACGCGACCAGAAACATTATTAGGAGACACAGCTATTTGTATCAACCCTAATGATGAAAGGCATTCCAAATTAAAAGGAAAGAAAGCCATAGTACCTATTAATAATCGCGTCATTCCTATAATAGAAGATGAGTATGTAGACTTAGAGTTTGGGACAGGTTGCCTTAAGGTAACACCGGCTCATGACGAGAATGATAAAGCCTTAGGCGAAAAACATAATCTTGAAGTTATAGATATCTTCAATGAAGATGCAACATTAAACTCTTTCGGTTTGCATTACGAAGGTAAAGACCGTTTCGCAGTTCGAAAAGAAATTGTAAAAGAACTAGACGGTATTGGAGCAATAGTTAAGATTGAAGAACATACCAATCGTGTTGGTATCTCTGAGCGTACCAAAGCCATTATAGAACCGCGTTTATCTGACCAGTGGTTTTTAAAAATGAAAGATTTGGCAAAACCTGCCATTGAGGCTGTTTTAGAAACTGAAGATGTAAAGTTACATCCAAAACGTTTCAATAATACATACCGTCACTGGATGGAAAATATTAGAGATTGGAATATTTCGCGACAGTTACGTTGGGGTCAACAAATACCAGCTTACTATTACGGAGATGGAAAAGAGGATTTTGTAGTTGCAGAAAATAGTAATGATGCCCTAAAATTAGCAAAAGAAAAAACGTCAAATATTAATCTAAGTGTTTCTGATTTACGTCAGGACGAAGATGCTTTGGATACATGGTTTAGCTCGTGGTTATGGCCAATAAGTGTTTTTGATGGTATTCGTAATCCTGAAAACGAAGAGATTAATTATTATTATCCTACAAATGATTTAGTGACCGGACCGGATATTTTATTTTTCTGGGTAGCACGTATGATTGTCGCAGGTTATGAATTTAAAGGTAAACGTCCTTTTGAGAACGTATACTTAACAGGTTTAGTTAGAGATAAGCAACGACGAAAAATGTCTAAATCATTAGGTAATTCTCCTGATGCATTAAAATTAATTGAAGACTATGGCGCTGATGGCGTTAGAGTAGGATTACTTTTAAGTGCTGCTGCTGGGAATGACCTGATGTTTGATGAGGAGTTATGTCAGCAAGGAAAATCGTTTGCTAACAAAATTTGGAATGCATTTCGACTTGTAAAAGGTTGGGAGGTAGCAGATATTGAGCAACCTCAATCTTCTAAAATTGCCTTAGAATGGTATGAAGCCAGATTTCAAAGTGTGCTAGTAGAAATGGAAGATAATTATAGCAAGTATAGGCTTTCAGATGTTCTTATGGCTAGTTATAAATTGGTTTGGGATGATTTCTGCTCTTGGTTATTAGAAATGATAAAACCAGCTTACGGTAATCCAATAGATTCAAAAACGTATAAAACAGTTATAAGATTATTAGAAGATAATTTGAAGATTTTACATCCGTTTATGCCGTTCTTAACAGAAGAAATCTGGCAATTTATAGGAGAGCGCTCAGTTGAAGATGCTTTAATCGTTTCTAAATATCCTAAAACAAAAGAATTTAGTAAACAGCTTATCGAAGATTTTGAACTTGTAAAAGACGCTGTATCTGGAATACGAACCATAAGAAAAGAAAAGAATATTGCTTTTAAAGATGCTATTGAACTTTCTGTAATTAATAACGAAAATTTAAATGCATCTTACAATAGTGTGATTTCCAAAATGGGGAATATAGCAAGTTTAGAAATGGTTTCAGAACCATTAGATGGTGCATTGACCTTTAGGGTAAAATCTAACGAATATTTTATTCCTATGTCTGGCGCTATAAATATTGAAGACGAAATTAAAAAATTAACTGAAGAGTTAAATTACGCTCAAGGTTTCCTAAAATCTGTTCAGAAAAAGTTATCAAATGAACGCTTTGTGAATAATGCGCCTGAGCAAGTCGTTGCTTCAGAAAAGAAAAAGGAAGCAGATGCACTTGCTAAAATTGAGACTATAGAAAAAAGCTTAGCTTCACTCAATTAAAACAAGTTAAAATTTTTATATGCAAAAGCGTTGTAATATTTACAGCGCTTTTTTTATTACCATTCGTTTATTTTATTACTGTCTAATTTTATGAAAATGAACAGTAGAATGGTAAAAGCCCAAAGTCCTGAGCCACCTGCACTAAAAAATGGTAACGGTATTCCTACAGTGGGTATTAAGCCCATAACCATTCCAATATTTACAGTAAAATGTATAAAGAAAATAGAAGCCACACCATAACCATAAACTCTACTAAATTGTGATTTCTGATTTTCGGCCAAATAGATAATTCTTATTATAAGAAAAACAAATAGGATAACAACAAAGCTACTTCCTAGAAATCCCCATTCTTCACCAACTGTACTAAATATGTAATCAGTGTCTTGCTCTGGTACAAACTTACCTTTGGTACGCGTCCCCTCCATAAAACCTTTGCCAACAAGACCTCCAGAACTTATTGCTTCTTCAGATTGTATAAGATTATAAGCTTCACGTTTTTTCATGAGTTCTAGTTTTGCTGGATCCTTTTCAAGACGTAACCAAAGACTAATTCTATTTTGCTGATGTGGTTTTAAAACATGTCCATAAAATAGTTTAACACCATAGGCAAAAACAACACATGTTGTAAGTATTATAATAGATTGAATTATAGATACTTTTTTCTTTCTTTTAAAAAAGTAAAAACCAAAAATGATTATGGCAGCAACTAGTGCTGTAATGAGAATGCCAAATTTTAAGACTAAAACAGCTAAAAATATAAGTGAAAATCCAATGAGTAGATATATTTGCTGAAGCCCTTCGCGATAAAACACAAAGAAGAAAGATGCGTAAACCAATGTACTCCCTGCATCATTTTGTAATAAAATTAATAAAGCAGGTAAGAAAATGATAATTGCAGCTTTGAGCTGGTCTTTTATTGTTTTTAGATTAGTTTGTATATCACTAATATATTTGGCCACAGCAAGTGCAGTTGCAAATTTAGCGAACTCACTGGGTTGTATAGTCATACGGCCTATACCGTACCAAGATCTCGCGCCATTAACATCCTTTCCAAAAACGAAAAGCCCCAATAAAGAAAGTATGGCAACAACATAAATAACACTTGCAAAACGTTCATAGAATTTGGCGTCAACAGAAAGGGTGAGAATTATTAGAATAATAGATAAGCCGACAAAAACAATATGCTTTCCGTAGGGTTGACTAATATCAAAATAATTGGTAATCTCTCCACTATGAGATGCTGATATAATGTTGAGATAACCAAAAGCAACTAACAATATATAAATTATGATTGTCATCCAGTCAAATCCAAAACGTCTTTGATTTTCACGTATCATTTAGAATCTATTTTTGCCTTTAAGAATTTTAGTTCCTCAAATTCTTCATCAGAAATGGTTTCAAGTGTAGTCTCTCTATTAATTTTAAAAGGCTCTCCAGAGTATGGCTTTTTGTATTCATGTTCAAGAGTGTGTTTAAGAACAAAGTTTTCTAAATCCGTTCTTGTAATTTCATTTCGGAGGTATTTTTCAATCATCAAGCTTGCCATTTTACCGGCAAAGCGACTTCCGAAATAACCATTTTCAATAAAAACAGCTATGGCAATTTTAGGGTTGTCTTTTGGAGCAAATGCTACAAAAATAGAATGGTCAGTAAGCTGAGTTTTTTTGCCATCAATCCTTGCAAAGTTTTCAGCAGTACCTGTTTTTCCACATATTTCAATACCTGGAACCTGAACCATTTCAGCAGTACCTTTATTATAAACATCAAACATGCCTTGTACTACAGGTTCAAAATGTTTTTTGTTTATAGTCGTGTATTTTCGAGTTGTAAATTTTGAAGGAATCGTATCACCTTCAATGCTTTTTATAATATGAGGTGTGTAATAATAACCACGATTTCCAATAGTAGCAGCCAAATTAGCTAATTGAATAGGTGTTGCTAAAACTTCCCCTTGTCCAATAGCATTAGAGGTTGTAAATGTTGGGTACCATTTTCCTTTACCGTTTGCTCTATCGTAAGTTGAGGCAGTAGGTACTTTTCCTGGTTGCCCAACGGATAAGTCATTATTTAGATAGTTACCTAAACCAAAACTTTTGACGTGGTTACTCCATATGTCCATAGATTTTGCTGGAGAATCATATTTGTTTAGAATTCTTAAATACACACTTCCAAAATAGGCATTGCAAGATTCGTAGATACCTA
>CAZBMY010000125.1:0-6958 GCA_964492855.1 uncultured Flavobacteriaceae bacterium | reverse complement strand
ACCTTGCAGTGTATCTATCTTATATTTTGTAAACAGTTTGAAGATTATAAAAATCCCAGTAGACGATAGTATACTTAATAGTAAATAAATCAAAATAGGTGTGTTTTGGTTTCGAATAAGTTGATAACGTCTTCGTTATTTTCATCTAAATTCCAGACATGGAATCCTAGTTTTTTTGCTGCATCCGTATTTTCCTTTGTGTCATCAACAAATATACATTCAGAAGCATATAAGGTATTTTCATCTAATACAAATTGGTAGATGTTAGTGTTTGGTTTTCTTAAATGAATTTCATGGGATAAATAAAATACATCAAAACAAGATTTAAACTCGTCATAAAAACTAACACTCTTTTTTATATAATCAATATGCATTTCGTTAGTGTTGCTTAATAGTATGAGTTTAAAATTGTTGTTTTCTGAGAGTTTTTGTGCAAATTTTAATCTGTTTAATGGAAAGTCCTTAATAATATAATTCCAAGCATCTTTAATCTGTGTTTCTGTCAGCTTAGGAAATTTTGATTTATAAAATGAAAAAAAATCTAAGGTTGATAGCTTGCCTATTTCATAATCAATATTAGTTTGAAGCATATCGGTTTCAAAATGCTCTATCTCAAATAACTGTAGAGCGTTTTCCATCGCACCAGTTTTATCTAGATTAATAAAAACATCACCAAAATCAAAAATTAGTGTTTTAATCATTTATGTAAATCTTTAACGTATCATCTAGAATATTTTGTTCAGCTATGAGTCTTCCTCTTAATTTTGGAGCATTTGTACCTTCTTTAAATTTTATTTGTCCAGTGAAAACACGAGCTTTATCCCAAAGGTTTTCATCTATAAAGGTTTGAAGTGTTTTTGCGCCACCTTCTATTATTATAGAGTTGATATTTTGGATGTATAAATGATTGCAAATTTGTTTCGCTAAGTCATCTTTATAATTAATATCATTTTCAGTAATTCTAATAGTTTGAGATTCTGAATCAAAAATTTTCAAACTATCAACAGGTAGTTTTGATAACTTATCTAAAACAATTCTAATCGGATTTTGCCCTGTCCAATCTCTTACCGTTAAACTCGGATTATCTTCAACCACAGTATTAGTGCCAACTAAAATGGCTTGCTCTTCAGCACGCCATTTGTGTACCAATTGTCTAGAGTAGGCATTTGTAATCCAAACAGGTTTTTTTTCGTCTTTAGTTTTTGGAGCAATAAACCCATCTTTAGTTTCTGCCCATTTAAGAATAATGTACGGACGTTTTTTATTATGAAATGTAAAAAAACGTTTGTGGTGCACTTTGCATTCGTTTTCTAAGATGCCAACTATAACATTGCAACCAGAAGCTTTTAATTTTGCAATACCTTTGCCTGCTACTTGCGGATTATCATCAATACAACCAATAACAACATTAGGGATTTGATGCGCTATAATTAAATCACTACAAGGTGGTGTTTTTCCGTGATGGCTACAAGGCTCTAGTGTAACGTAAAGTGTACTGTTTTTTAGAAGCGATTTATCCTCTACAGCATTAATAGCATTAACTTCGGCATGTGGACCTCCATAAGGGCTTGTGTAACCTTCTCCAATAATTCTATCACTATAAACTATGACAGCTCCAACCATTGGATTTGGTCGGGTGTAACCCAATCCATTTTTAGAAATTTGCAAACATCGTTTTATATAATCCTCGTGGTGATTCAATCGTTAAATTTAATTTATTGTATTGTTTTTGAACTGCTTAAAAAGATGATGAGACAACCAATATTTTATAAGTTATGTCTTGTTTATTATGTATCTTCATGCTTTCAAAAAAAGTAATTTTCAAATAAATATTTCAGTGAGTAAAGATACTATTGTTATTCGAGAAATAAGGTCAGAAGATAATTCTAAAATAGCTAAAGCAATTCGTTCTGTTTTAATAGAATACGGTGTTCCAAAAGTCGGTACAGCATATGAAGATAAAGCTTTAGACTGCATGTTTGAAACGTATGATAAGCCAAAAAAGTGTTATTATGTTGTTGCCAAAGGAAATGATATTTTGGGAGGTGCAGGGATTTCTCCTTTAGATAATTATGAAGGCAATATCTGCGAGTTACAGAAGATGTATTTTATGTCAGATGTTAGAGGAAAAGGCATTGGCTCTAAAATGATGCAAAAGTGTCTAGAGTTTGCAAAAGCTTCGGGGTTTGAGAAATGTTATTTAGAAACTATGCCATATATGGACGATGCTCGCAAACTATATCGCAAAGTAGGTTTTGAGGCAATTGATGCACCAATGGGGGATACAGGTCATTATTCGTGTTCGGTTTGGATGCTTAAAGATTTATAATATTGAGGGTATTAGATTTAAAAACCATTTTTCATAAAGAATTAAATGAAATTTATGGTAAAGATGAAGTTTCTAGTTTGTTTTTTCTATGTCTAGAACACTTTTTAGATATTCCTAGAATTCAATTAAGTCTAAACCCTGAATTATTAATTTCTAAACCCGAATATGATGTTTTTTTTTCAACACTTAATGAATTAAAACATCAGAAACCCATTCAATATATTTTTGGAGAAACCGAGTTTTATGGCTTAAAATTTAAAGTTAACCAAAATGTATTAATTCCTAGACAAGAGACTGAAGAGCTTGTTTCACTTATCATAGAAGATGCAAAGCATAAGGCTCAAAAAGCATTAACTATTTTAGATATAGGAAGCGGGTCAGGTTGTATTGCTATTACATTAGCTAAAAATCTACCCAATGCTCAAGTTTATGCATTGGATGTATCAAAAGACGCATTAGAAGTGGCCAAAGAGAATGCAAAATTAAACGATGTTAATATTCACTTTATAAATGATGATATCTTGAATCTTAAGAACAAGACTTCCCTGCCATTTAAGAAAGATATTACACAAGTAGAAACCGATTTTTTTGATATTATAGTATCTAATCCACCATATGTGCGCCACAAAGAAAAAGCTGAAATAAAGCCTAATGTTTTAGATAATGAACCGCATTTGGCATTATTTGTAGATGATAATAATCCATTGGTGTTTTATAAAGCGATTACCAATTTTGCTGTTGATAATTTGAAAGGTACTGGGCAGCTTTATTTTGAAATCAATCAGTATCTTGGTGAAGAAACAAAGCAACTTTTGGTAGACGCAGGATTCATTGATATTGAATTAAAAAAAGACCTCAATAACAACGATAGAATATTAAAGAGTACAAAGAGATAATGAAAGCAGTAGCGGTATTTTGCGGAAGTAGTATAGGAAATGATGAGAAAATCATTAATCAATCAAAACAATTAGGAAGAGAATTTGTCAATAGAAATATCACCTTAATCTATGGTGGCTCTAAAATAGGAATAATGGGTGCTGTCGCTAATGAAGTGATTGAAAGTGATGGAAAGACTATTGGTGTTATACCAAAGTTTTTAAAAACGAAAGAAATTGTAAATAATGACTTAACAGAGCTTATAGTCACAGAAAATATGCATGATCGTAAGATAATTATGTATGAGAAGAGTGACGGATTTATAATAATCCCTGGTGGTTTTGGTACCATGGATGAGTTTTTTGAAATTACCACATGGGGACAACTAGGTTTGCATACAAAACCAATCGGAATTTTAAATAGTAACGGGTATTATGATGCTTTAATTAGTCAGTGTAAAACCATGGTAGCAAAAGGATTTTTAAAACAAGAAAACTTAGACGCAGTAGTTGTTGATTCTACAATTGAAGGCCTGTTTGATAAAATGAATAATTATAAGCCGCTACCAATGCCTAAATGGTTAAATAAAGAAGGACTTTAGGAATTGATTTTTAATTAAAATGAATACAAAACAGCAAATAGAAGCACTTCGCGAGGAATTACGTCAGCATAATTACAATTATTATATTCTCGATAATGCGACCATTTCCGATTATGAGTTTGATATAAAGTTAAAACAACTTCAAGCTTTGGAAGAAAAGCATCCTGAGTTCTTTGATATCAATTCGCCAACACAACGTGTTGGCGGAACAATTACCAAAAATTTTAATACTGTTGTACATGATTTCAGAATGTACTCTTTAGATAATTCATATTCTAAAGAAGACCTACTCGATTGGGAAACGCGTATCAAAAAAATGGTAGACGGTGATATTCAATACACCTGCGAGCTCAAATATGATGGTGCATCTATGAATTTAACCTATGAAAACGGAACCCTTTTAAGAGCTGTCACTAGGGGTGATGGTGTACAAGGTGATGAGGTAACAGCTAATGTAAAAACTATAAATACGGTGCCTTTACAATTAAAAGGGGATTATCCTGAGCGTTTTGATATTAGAGGAGAAATTATATTACCTATTTCGGGTTTTTTAAAAATGAATGAAGAACGTGTTGCTAATGATGAAGAACCTTATAGAAACCCAAGAAACACGGCTTCAGGAAGTCTTAAATTACAAGACAGCTCTGAAGTGGCAAAGCGGCCATTAGAATGCTTGTTGTATAGTATTAAAGGGAATAATCTTAATATTTCAACACAATTTGAAGGCTTGGAAAAAGCCAGAGCATGGGGATTTAAAGTGCCAAATGAAGCCAAATTAGTCGATTCTGTAGATGAAATTTTAGAGTATGTAGACTATTGGGATAAGCATCGACATAATTTGCCGTATGAGATTGATGGTGTCGTTATTAAAGTGAATAATTTATATCAGCAAGATGAATTAGGTTTTACAGCCAAGGCGCCACGATGGGCTATGGCCTATAAATTTAAAGCAGAGCAAGTTTCTACTATTTTAAACGAAATTACCTATCAAGTCGGACGTACTGGAGCAATTACGCCAGTAGCTAATCTAGAACCTGTGCAATTAGCAGGGACAATTGTAAAACGGGCATCGCTTCATAATGCAGACCAGATTGCTAAATTAGATATACGAGAAGGCGATACTGTTTTTGTTGAAAAAGGAGGAGAAATCATACCAAAAATCATAGCAGTTGATTTTACAAAACGCCCGAATGATTCTTCGATTACCCAATATATAAAGCAATGTCCTGAGTGTGATACAGAATTAATTAGACCAGAAGGAGAAGCCAAACACTATTGTCCTAATTATGTGGGTTGTGCGCCTCAAGTAATTGGTCGTATTCAGCATTACATTTCTAGAAAGGCTATGGATATTGAAGGTTTAGGCGGCGAAACAGTTGCACTTTTGGTTAATCAAGGGTTAATTAATGATTATTCAGATTTATATGAATTAACTGTTGAGCAAGTGTTACCATTAGAGCGTATGGCGCAAAAAAGTGCAGAAAACTTGGTTAATGGTATAGAAGCATCTAAGCAAATTGCGTTTGAACGTGTACTCTTTGCTTTGGGTATAAGATATGTAGGTGAAACAGTTGCTAAAAAATTAGCTAAGCATTACAAGTCTATTGATAATCTTATGGTTGCATCAATTTTGGATTTAGTTACTGTAGATGAAATAGGAGAGCGTATTGCAGAAAGTGTTGTTGAGTTTTTCTCTTCTGGAGCGAACTTAAAAATTATAGAACGCTTAAAGTATTTTGGGGTTCAATTAGAAATCTCTGCAGAGAAACTAGCAAACCAAACAGATAGGTTAAAAGGGAGTACATTTGTCGTTTCAGGTGTTTTTGAAAGTATTTCCAGAACAGAACTCAAAAAAATGATTGAAGATAATGGGGGCAAAGTGTCTTCATCTATTTCATCTAAAACCAATTATTTAGTTGCAGGCGATAAAATGGGGCCAAGTAAACGTTCAAAAGCCGAAAACCTTGGTGTACCTATAATTTCAGAAGCTGAATTTTTAAACCTCATTAATTAATATTGCCTACCTAGAGTCTTATTTTTCTTAACATTTTATGCTTTTTACCGATTAAATGCATATTTATTCGTTTAATTGTATTTTTTTTAATACGTTTGGTTCGCTATTAATAAAAAAGATAAGATGATTATTAATAAAATACTCAAACCTGTATTAGTGTTACTTAGTATCACTTTTATAGTATTTAGAGTTCTAACAAAGGATTTCCTAGGGGATGTTACAAGTACATTGCTACTAGTTTTATTGACTACTTTATATTATTTTGGGAATAAAGAGCGAAAGCCTTTGTTTCTAGCTTTTTTAATTACATTTTCTATTTCTGAACTACTTAATCTTTCAGGATATTTTTTTCTAGACTCATATGTTTTTTTAAATTTTATATACTATGCAGGTAACATGCTCTGTATGCTATCTTACATATTTTTGATTCTTTTATGTTCAAGGACTATGCGTTTAAAACGTATATTAAAAGAGTTTACAGTTACAATCCTAATTCTTTTAGTGTTAGGCATTTTTTGTGTGACTTTAATTACAGAGACTGCTGAATCACAACTAACAACATCAGAGTTCATTGTAGAATTTTTATATAATACTGTGGTTATGATATTATTATCTGTTGCACTACTAAACTATATGGATAAAGAAAACAATAAGGCTATGTTGTTTTTTATTGGATCAATGCTCTTGTTCTTTTCTGAGATGGTGCAACTAGCATATTATTACATTAAAGAAATGCCCCACTTAGCGGCAATTTATTCTATATTTTTAGTTTTGGCATTTACATTCTTTTATATCCAATCACAATTGGCTTTTAAAGAAAGTGCTATTTCAAGCTCTAATCTTATGGAAAAAGCATAGAACTAAAAGGTAGTCTAAACTATTATTGTTGCGCCTTCCGCTTTCTTTTCTTTATTGTTTTCTAGATGAAAATCTATTTGACCCAAATATAGACCATAACACCCAACTTGGTTAACTAAGACATTTTTTCCATCACTATTCTTTTCTATTGTAGGTTTAGGTAAAAACGTATGTGTGTGACCACCAATTATAAGATCTATATCTTTAGTTTTTCTTGCTAAGACCAAATCAGAAATTGTTTCTGGATTGTTTCTGTAGTAGTAACCTAAATGCGAAAGAC
>CAZBMY010000124.1:2886-6970 GCA_964492855.1 uncultured Flavobacteriaceae bacterium | reverse complement strand
TACGAACATTCCTGCGGAATATTCTATCTGTGATTTATTTGCTAAATTAGTTGCTAACCCACGCAACTAATCATAGCCTAAACCGTTGTGCTTCATTATGCAAAACTCGAGTGAATTAATTGTACTACCTTTCGAGAAACTACCAACCAATGATTAAATTCTTTAGAAAAATTAGACAGAACTTACTTACAGAAAACAAAACTGGAAAGTATTTTAAATATGCGATTGGGGAAATAGTTCTGGTCATTATTGGAATTTTAATTGCACTTTCAATAAATAATTGGAATACTAACAGAATACTAAAATCTGAAGAACAGAATCTACTTAAAGACCTTCGAACAGAAGTTAAATCAAATATTGAATCACTTACTATTGCAATTGAAGAACACGAAAAGTCATATAATGCAGCACAAGAATTCAAAAGTTTATTTCAAGACAGAGAAGTATTTGATAAAATGTCAGATTCTATATTTGAGGCAATGTTCATTAGACTGAATATGAATTTAACTTATGACCCAAAAAAAGGAATACTGAATTCGATGATTTCTTCTGGTCAAATCAATAATCTCGCAAATAAAGAACTTAAGTATTTATTAGCATCTCTTGAAGATATAATAACGGATACCTTTGAAGACACAATGAAAATAGAAAGGTGGAGAGACGATTTATTAACCAAAACATTCTATGATTCTCATGTTGTTATTGATGGGAAAATAGAAGGTTTTGAATTCAAACGCCTTTATGATAATCCAGATTTTAGATTACTTGTCATTCTTTTTGACGGAATACGAGAAGATGGATTAAAAGAAGAATATGATTTCAAAGAAACAATGAAACATATTCTAGAACTTATTGACAATGAGATAAAATAAAATAACGAAAGCACTACAACGTTGTGCTTCACTAACAGAAACCAACAAGATTCTCGCTTTCTCGGGAAATAAAATATGATAAAATTCTTTAGAAAAATTAGACAAAAGTTGCTCTCTGAAAATAAATTCAGTAAATATCTAATTTATGCAATTGGAGAAATTATACTTGTGGTATTTGGTATTTTAATTGCATTATGGTTAAATAATTTAAATTCGGAATATAAACAGAAACAAGAAGAAATAAGTATCTTAAAAGAACTCAAAGAAGATTTTGGATTGGATATAATAGATTTTGAAATTAATGTAGAGGGACATACCAAATCGAATACTTCCATAGATATAATATTAAAAAGTCTTAATACTAATTTACCATATAACGACTCATTAGCTCATCATTTTGCGTGGACTACAAATTGGCCAATCTCTCTGATACACACAAATTCATTCGACGTTTTAAAATCTAAAGGTATAGAACTCATTTCTGATAATAATTTGAGAAAGAAAATATTAAATATGCACGGACAATCATACCAAAGTTTAAAAGCTTGGGAAAATCAACCTAATCGAGATTTTTATTTAGAAGAAATTCTTAAACGTTTTAATAAACTTGACGCTTGGAATGTTAATAATAATGGCGATTATATAAAAGCAAAAATAATACCTAATGACTATGAATCTTTAAAAAAGGATGTCCTTTATAAATCTATATTAAATTCAATGAAAAGTGATAATCAGAGAGTTTTGAACGCTGTTTATTTAAAAGTAGTCAAAAAACTACAATCATTAATATTAGATATCGATAATGAGATTGAAAAATTAAGTAGCGAATAACGAAAGTACAGCAACTTTTATAATTCCTTGTGCATAGAGTTAAATCGACGTTTAATTTATAAATTGTAATAATTTCTTAAGTGGTATAATCCTGTGGATAATTCCAAAACGAAATCATACACGAGACCCTTGGCAAAAATTTCGGAAGAGCAGAAAGAACTTTAATTGAACTCAAAATAACATATGGAAAATAACCGCTTTAAAATTTCAATACTGGTTGCTTTATTCCTGCTTATTTCATTAAATGCTTGTAAAAACACAAAAAAAGAGAATATTCAGTCTTCTAATTTAGAATCAAAAAATTATATAGAGGTAGTATCAACAGGTATGAACTTTGAAATGGTCGATGAAATTAATGCTGGTTGGACGACTTTTAGATACTCAAATAAGTCAAATGAAACACACTTTTTTATTCTAGAAAAATTACCTGATAGTGTTGGAATTGAAAAATACCAAAAAGAATTTCTATCACCATTTAAGAAAGCTTATAATTACTTTATAAAAGGAGACATTGAAACTGGAAACAAGCAATTTAAAGACCTTCCAGCTTGGTCTGCTAAAATGGAAATATGCGGAGGTGTCGCATTAACATCGCCTAAAAAAACTTCAGAAACCACTTTATTTTTAGAACCAGGAACCTATATCATGGAATGTTATGTTAGGATGCCAAATGGCATGCCTCATATTTTTTTTGGAATGCTTAAAGAGTTTACTGTATCTATCGAAGATAATGGAAATAAAGAACCAACAGCTGACGAGGAAATATCTATCTCAAGTGAAGACGGTATTACTTTTAAAGATAGTTTAACTGAAGGTAGTTACATCTTTTCTGTAGATTTTAAAGACCAAAAAATATACGAGCATATGTTAGGTCATGATATTAATTTAGTGAAAACCGAAAACGAACAACAATTAAAGGTTTTAGATAATTGGGTTAATCTTACAGATTACAGTACTTTTAAAACACCAGCACCAGAAGGATTAACATTTTTAGGTGGCGTAGAGGATTTATTTGGAGATAAAAAAGGGTATTTTAATGTTACTCTAAAAAAAGGTCATTATGTTTTAATATCAGAAATTCCTAATGCTATAGAAAGAAAAATGTTTAAAAGATTTGAGGTTACAAATTAGAAGATTAACTGTTTAAAGTATAAGAATTAAATAAAAACGATTTGCCAACAACGTTGTGCTTCATTATCAGAAAACGCTAACCAATAATAATAAATTAAAAAATATATGAATCAACCAAACAATCCATTACAATTACCTTGGTGTAGTTACCCAAAGGCTAATGAAATAAAAGAACACGGACTTCTAACTCTTCCAAACAAATTGGAATCAGCAAATTTCGATAATGCTGCTTTGTATCGAAGTTCACGCTATAAGGCAAAATCGATGAAGAATGTTGACCATTCTAAATTATTAGAATTAGCAAATATACTTGCCGTATCTTTCTGTATTAATGACCCTATGAATAGGCATATAAAACCCTCAAAAGTAAAACCTGAATCATTATTAAATTCGGTACATAATGATTTCTTTGGAGAAAGTACTTTTGGAGCTTGGACTAATGAAAATATATTCTATTGGTTTGTCCGTTTATTAACTTTAACAAATCCGAATGATCCTCTTAACGAAATTGGAATGAACTCTGATACACTTAACTTATCATTAGGGATTTTTGATAATGATGATAAAGTTATAGGAGGTGCTATCAATATGCCAATTTATCCAGAGGAAGCACCATTTAGAGAAAATGATTCATTTTTAGATGCTGTATTGAATCACATAAACCCTATTTTAGGTATTATTCTTCCCCAAGAACACGAATCATTAGAAGCATTACAACAAAAATTTCCTGAGATAAAAAAAGCAAAAGAACAAGGTAAAATAGGAATGCATTTTCTAATTGCACGTTCACCAAATTTACCAAAAGAAGACACCTTTGAATTAGTGGCAGCTTCAGCTGAAAAATTCAAAAATCAAGGATTTGAATATATGGTAATAACGGCAACTAATCAATGGACAGGAGCTGCTTGCGAAGTTCTAGGAGCAACTAGAGTACATTTTGCACCTTACAGAGTTGAAAAAATGGTTGGTATTGAAGGAGCTGAAAACGAAAACGAACCTTACTCTATTGACGGATTTATTTCTGATAAAGATAGTGGTATGGCATTTTACATATTAAAACTTTAACAAGAGCATTACTAATAAAATTCAAGTTTATTTATTAAGGATTTTTTATTATCAAAAAACAACGAAAGCACAACACCTGTATAATTAATTGCCACGCAAGTTGGTTAAGTGGGCAATCTAGATAATATTCGTATTTTTAGTTCAACGGAAAATCATAGCTGATTTCCTGTAACAAACCATCCACA
>CAZBMY010000124.1:0-2786 GCA_964492855.1 uncultured Flavobacteriaceae bacterium | reverse complement strand
GTATTTTTAGTTCAACGGAAAATCATAGCTGATTTCCTGTAACAAACCATCCACAAGACCATTGACGCTCATTTTGATAAACCTTATAAATATGGAAAAATTAATTATTAAAAAGCGTTCGTTTAATCTTAGAATGAAATGTAATATAAATTTTTCTAGACTTATTCTGAATATTATTTTATTTGTTACTATACTATTCTTTAATTCCTGTAAAGAAAATCAACAAAATTTTGATAAGGAGAAACGTATTGTAGAAAGAATACAAGAAGATGTTGCCCTCTATAAATTTCATTTTAAGTTCGGATCTACTAGAATGGGTGAAGTTATTAAAGCTGCTGAAAAATTACTTGAAGCAATTGAAAATCCAGAAATTAAATTGACCGAAGAGCAAATAGAACTAAATGTTCATAAATTAACTTGGTTATGGTTAGCTGCAACACCAACAACAGAATATATCGCTTTAACAAATTCTGGTGAAATTAGATTGGTAACTTCCGAAAAATTGAGACGTAAATTTAAGGAAATGAATTCTGATCAGGAAAAATTAATGCAGTTTGAAGAGTTGCAAATTAGTTATGTAAATCAAGAGTTAAGACCATATCTAAATAGTCACATAGATAAAACTACATTAAGAACAAGACAAAACTTTGATGCTTTGGTAACAACAAAAGTATCTTCACCATTTAAAAGTTCCCCAAAAGAACTTATGAAAGACCGAAAATTTGCGAACCTGCTAGTTGACTTATTATTTTTCACCAAAAGAATTATGCTTCCATATAATCGATTAAATAAAATAATGGCTGATATGGAAACAATAATAACAGAGGATTATCCTGATGTAGAACTTAAGGTATATAACCCATTTTAATTTTTCTCATTTTTATTCAATACAAGATTATTAAAATACCATTTGAGACGCATACCTTTTCGTTAATTTAAAGAATAATATTAATTTTAGGTTTTTAACCTAATGTCTAATGTTTCCTGATTTTAACCGTTGGAGTTTACCTTTACTAATACTTGTACTACAGGGATTAGTCTTTGTTATTCTTTTGTTTACACGATATTTTAAAAAACTAAATATCTCCGACTTATTCCTTGGGCTTATTCTTTTACTAACATGCTACTCTCAAACATGCTATACTGTTGGGTTTATGGGATGGTATGATGCTTTTAGAACAACTAAAATCAATTACTTTCTTATAAATATTGGTATAGCGCTTGCTCCTCTTATCTATCTATATATAAAATCTATTACAACATCTAATTTTATATTTAAAAGAAACTATTGGTGGCATTTTGCATTAGCATTTACAGTGATTATCTATCGGTTTTCAATATATACCTATGATGCGCTACAGACAGGGTTTAATGAAACACAAAACGGGATTTTAAAGATTGAACTAGATGAAGCCTACGTTCAAACAATAATGTCATATGTAGAAGCACCGTTTATACTTATTTATTTAGCCTTTACATTTCAATTGTTCTATAGTTACCGTAAAAAAATCATTCAGTATTTCTCTAATACATATAAATTAGAGCTGAATTGGATTTTAACATTTCTAGTTTTGTTTAGTATTCTGTTTCTCTATGGAACAATCCAAGATATTATAGGTTCTAGCTTTATAGACTTAGGTTACGAGCAACGTTGGTGGTTAAATCTTAGTACAGCTATAGTTACATTATTTGTTGGCATTAAAGGCTATTTTACTGATACCACTAAACTGAACAAATTAGACTTTAGCTTCTCTCCAAAAACTATTGGAATTCCTGAAGAAACAGGTAACATAGAGTATAAATCTGTTTCTGAAAAAGATATCGCTACCGTGAATCATTTAATGGTAGAACAAAAAGCCTATTTAAATCCTGAGCTTAACTTATCAGACTTAGCCAAAATGGCGAATATGTCTCGAGGGCAACTTTCTGAAACCATAAATTCGGGCTATAACAAAAACTTCAACGACTTTGTAAACGGTTATCGTGTTGAAGCATTTAAAAATATGCTCAAAGAAAACAAACAACAACACTTATCCTTACTTGGTATTGCTCAAGAATGTGGTTTTAATAGCAAAGCCACTTTTAATCGTGTCTTTAAAAAACTAACAAGCTTCTCTCCTACCGAATATTTAAAAACGCAGCTAAAATAAGACGTCTCAAATCGTATTTAGGACGTCCTAGTACGCTTTAAGTCGTCCACGGAGCATTTGTATCGCAAATTTGTGTCATCCAATCTGGCTGATGTATGTCAGCCCTTAAAACACAAATACGATGACATATTTAAAATCTTTTCTCAAATTATTAATTACACCTACCGTTCAAAAAAACTGGTTCTCAGATTTCGTTTTCTTTATCATCAGATTCGCATGCGGCATTGGTCTCTCTATTGGTTTTGGAGCCGATAAATTTGGTGTGCCATGGACACCAGATAGTCAAAACCTTAATTTATTTGAAGTCGCTGCATGGTTCCCAGAAGATGTAAAAGCTTACGGCGGCTTATTTGCTATGTTCCCAATCTTTTTTGCATGGATGGGTGCATTTAGTGAAGCTGTAGGCGGAATTCTATTGGCTTTAGGTATTGGTACTCGTATTTCTTCTTTCTTAATTATGTGTACCATGCTCGTTGCTATTTTTCTTCAGAAATGGAATGGACCAGCTTGGAACATGCTACCAGCAATGGGTTTTTTATGGGTTGCTATCTATAACTTAATACTTGGCTCAGGACGCTTTGGACTTAACTTTTTAATAAGCAAAAAAATAAAATAATCATTCAAAAACTACATATT
>CAZBMY010000123.1:0-7032 GCA_964492855.1 uncultured Flavobacteriaceae bacterium | reverse complement strand
GTAAACTAGAAGGCGGAGCAGACAAGCGTGGTGATGATACTGCAGTTGGATTCTAGTTTAAGGGTTTTGAAAATAATATCGGTGTCTTTATTATTTGTTTCTGAAGTTAGAGAACCTAAAGCACCAATACGCTGGAAACGTCCGAAAGACTATAAATCAGATAATTAATGACAATAAAAAAGATTTTAAAACTAATTGGAGGCATTGTGATATTTTTCACTTTGCCTTCTTTTCTTTTCTTTGGGTTTATATATCTAAAATATGATGAAGATTTACCAACAGGTATTCAAGGCAAATCTGCTGATATATTAGCTACAAAAATGTTAGAAAACTTAGACTATAAATCCTATAAAAATACGGATTATATAGAATGGACCTTTAAGAACAGACAACACTACAAGTGGTATAAATCTGCTGATAGTTGTGAAGTACAATGGAGCGATTTTAAAATCATGTTAAATTTTAAAAAGCGAAGTGATTCCAAAGTTTATGTTTTAAACCAAGAGTATAATGGTATTGAAAAACAAAACTATATTAACAAAGCAGAAGCTTATTTTAATAATGATTCGTTTTGGTTAGTCGCACCGTACAAAGTTTTTGATAAAGGTGTTGAACGTCGATTAGTTAAAACCAAAAATCAAAAAGAAGCCTTATTAGTTACTTATACTTCTGGCGGCTCCACACCAGGCGACTCTTACCTATGGCATTTAAATAAAAGTGGTAAACCCAAACGTTTTCAAATGTGGGTAGACATCTTGCCTATTGGTGGATTAGAAGCGAGTTGGAATGATTGGACAATAACCGAAAGTGGTGCACAGTTACCAATCTTTCATAAATTGCTTTTTTTAGGTTTAGAGTTAACCAATATTAAAGGCATAAAAAATAATGAACCCTAACTTTATTTTGAAGACTGTCCTTTAAACTGCTGGCTCTTCAATTTAAATAAGACATTAAAACTGGTTAAACTACCATAACTTCTGGTAATATATTGCTGCAAATCAATCTTTTCCTGCGCGTCTAGATTTTTACTCGAATTGATTTTTTGCTCCATAACGCGCAGTCTATCTCGTACCATTGTTATCTTATGAAAAAACGTATCTATTGGCATTTCTTTACCCTGCATATTTGGATCTCCTGCTTCAAAAATCAACTTTCCGCCTTTCCATTTATCAGCTATGGTTACAACTTCGGAGGCATCAGACCATCTCTTTAGAATGCTTCTCAAACTTTTTTCAACCTCGTAAAAACTAACTGTATCAACATCGTCTTCAGCAGCTTCGATGACTTCAAACTCATCATCAAGTTCTAATGTTTCTAAACCATTATCTATAAATGTTACCCAATAGTGTTGCGATGTAACATTAGTTACCACACCCTTACCATATTCTGAGTGATTTATTCTTGAACCTATTCCTAATAATTTCATACCATTTATAATTTATTTCAATACAATTATAATAATTCTACAGGTAACCTTCACTCTAAATTAACAACTAAAAATTGTACCTTTGCAACTTTGCCAGATTACCACAGAGATTAGCTGATTTTATGACAACATTTGATGATTCTATAGAAGTAAAAGGTGCGAGAGTACATAACCTCAAAAATATTGATGTTACTATTCCCAGAGAAAAGTTAGTAGTTATTACTGGTTTGTCTGGTAGCGGAAAATCTTCTTTAGCCTTTGATACTATTTATGCTGAAGGACAACGCCGGTATATAGAAACATTTTCGGCTTACGCACGTCAATTCTTAGGTAGCTTAGAACGTCCAGATGTCGATAAAATTGATGGTCTATCTCCTGTTATCGCCATTGAGCAAAAAACAACAAGCAAATCGCCACGTTCAACAGTCGGAACCATAACAGAAATTTATGATTTTTTAAGACTCCTATTTGCTAGAGCTGCTGATGCTTACAGCTATGAAACTGGTGATAAAATGGTAAGCTATAATGATGAACAAATCAAAGATTTAATCTTAGAGTCTTTTAAAAACAAACGCATTAATATATTAGCGCCTGTAATTAGGTCTAGAAAAGGGCATTATAGAGAATTATTTGAGCAAATTGCTAAACAAGGATTTGTGAAAGTGCGTACCGATGGAGAAATCGTTGACCTAGAAAAAGGCATGAAGCTCGATCGTTATAAAACGCACGATATAGAAATTGTAATAGATCGTCTTAAAATAGATGATTCTAAAGACAATGAAAAGCGTTTGATGGAGTCAATTAACACAGCGATGTACCATGGCAATGACGTACTCATAGTTATTGATCAGGATACAAACGAGCCTCGCTTTTTTAGCCGAAATTTAATGTGTCCATCGTCAGGCATATCCTATCCCAACCCAGAGCCAAATAATTTCTCGTTTAACTCACCAAAAGGCGCTTGTCAAAAATGCAATGGTATTGGTGAACTGTATGTTGTTAATGAAAATAAATTAGTGCCAGACAATTCATTATCTATTAAAAATGGTGCCTTAGCACCTCACGGCCCTGAAAAAAAGAGTTGGATTTTCAAACAATTTGACACCATTGCACAGCGCTATAATTTTTCTCTTAATGATGCATGGAAAGATATCCCTGAAGAAGCGCAAAACATCATTTTATATGGCGGAAAAGATAAGTTTACAGTAGAAAGCAAACTCTTAGGTGTCGCTAGAAATTACAATATAGATTTTGAGGGTGTTGCAAATTTTATTGAAAGCCAATACAAATCTAACTCGACATCTCTTGTAAGATGGGCTAAAGAATACATGGATAAGGTAGAATGTCCTACTTGCAATGGCTCTAGATTACGAAAAGAGTCACTTTACTTTAAAGTTGACGGTAAAAGCATTGCCGATTTAGTCAAAATGGATATTGTAGAACTTGGTGAATGGGTTGAGGATTTAACCTCTAGATTGTCTAATAAACAACAACAAATTTCTGGTGAGATTATAAAAGAAATAAAAAGTAGAATACAATTTTTATTAGATGTTGGCTTAACGTATTTGTCTTTAAACCGCAGTTCTAAATCTTTATCAGGCGGTGAAGCACAGCGCATTCGATTAGCCACACAAATTGGTTCTCAATTAGTTGGTGTACTTTATATCTTAGATGAACCAAGTATAGGATTACATCAACGCGATAACGAAAAACTGATTAACTCATTAGTGTCTCTAAGAGATGTAGGCAACTCTGTGATAGTTGTTGAACACGATAAAGATATGATAGAACGTGCAGATCATGTGATTGATATTGGGCCTTTTGCGGGTAAACATGGTGGCGCAATTATAAGTGAAGGTACACCAAAAGAATTGTTAGAACACAGTACGCTCACTGCGGATTATCTCAATGGTCAAAAGGAAATAGCAATACCAAAGAAACGTCGAAAAGGTAATGGCAAAAAATTAGTACTTAAAGGTTGTACTGGAAATAATTTAAAGAATGTTTCTGTTGAGTTCCCTCTAGGTCAAATGATTGGTGTTACTGGAGTATCTGGGAGTGGAAAATCTACATTAATTAACGAAACACTATACCCTATTCTAAATGCACATTACTTTAATGGTGTAAAAAAACCAATGCCATACAAGAGTATTACAGGTCTAGAACATATTGATAAGGTTATTGATATCAACCAATCACCTATTGGTCGTACACCTCGTAGTAATCCAGCAACATACACAAAGACATTTGATGAAATCAGGAAGCTTTTTGCACAAATACCTGAAGCTATGATTCGTGGTTACAAAGCAGGGCGTTTTAGTTTTAATGTTAAAGGCGGTCGTTGCGAAACCTGCCAAGGTGGTGGTCTTAGAGTTATAGAAATGAATTTTTTACCAGATGTCTATGTAGAATGTGAAACCTGCCAAGGCAAACGTTTTAATCGTGAAACTTTAGAAATACGCTATAAAGGAAAATCTATTAGCGATATATTAAATATGACAATCGAAGAAGCTGTGAGTTTTTTCGAGCATATCCCAAAAATTTATAGAAAACTTAAAACTATTGCTGATGTTGGGCTCGGATATATTACATTGGGGCAGCAAAGCACGACGCTTTCTGGTGGTGAGGCTCAGCGTATAAAATTGGCTACTGAATTAAGTAAACGCGATACAGGAAATACATTTTATATCTTAGATGAGCCTACAACGGGTCTACATTTTGAAGATATAAATGTATTATTGAAAGTTTTAAATAAACTCGCAAACAAAGGAAATACAGTAGTTATTATAGAACACAATTTAGACGTTATTAAAACCGTTGATTATATAATTGATATTGGTTACGAGGGCGGAAAAGGTGGCGGAAAAGTTGTCGCTAAAGGTAGTCCGGAACAGATTATCAAAGACAAAAAGAGCTATACGGCAAAGTTTTTGAAGAAAGAAATGATATAATAAAAAGATAAAGCACTACAATGAGAAAAGAAAAACACTACAAAGGTTGGAACGAAATAAAAACAAATGATTCATGGGCAATTTTTAAAATCATGGGTGAGTTTGTTAACGGCTATGAAAAATTAAGTAAAATTGGACCTTGTGTATCTATCTTTGGCTCTGCACGTACAAAACCAGATGATAAATATTACAAATTAGCTGTTGAAGTTGCAGAAAAAATAGTAGATAGTGGTTATGGCGTAATTACAGGAGGTGGACCAGGTATTATGGAAGCTGGTAACAAGGGCGCACATATAGCTGGCGGAACGTCTGTAGGACTAAATATTGAACTCCCTTTTGAACAACATGATAACCCGTATATAGATTCTGATAAAAGTTTAGATTTCGATTATTTCTTTGTGCGCAAGGTGATGTTTGTAAAATATTCACAAGGTTTTGTTGTTATGCCTGGAGGTTTTGGAACTTTAGATGAATTATTTGAAGCTATTACACTTATACAGACGCATAAAATAGACACATTCCCTATTATTCTAGTTGGCACCAAATTCTGGGGTGGTTTGGTAGAATGGATAAAGAACACCTTATTATCAGAAGGAAATATCAGTGCTAAAGACTTAGATTTAATACATGTTGTTGATACTGCCGATGAAGTTACAGACATTTTAAATGCATTCTATAAAGAATCTGGATTAAGCCCTAATTTCTAAGCATATACATTGAATAAAAAAGTCCTCATATTTTTAGCTGTCCTATGTCTAACTGTTTACAGTTATGGTCAAAATAGTATCGATGTTATTGGTGATGTAAATCCATCAAAAAAGTCCATTACTATAAATCAAACCATTGTTTATAAAAACACATCAAAGGATACGTTAAACACTATATACCTTAATGATTGGAACAATAGTTATTCTACAAAATCTACGGCATTAGCCAAACGTTTTGAAGAAGAGTTTAGCACCAAATTTCATTTGGCCAAAGATAAACAGCGAGGATTTACCATTTTAAAAAATATAAAGCAAAACGATGGTAAGATTTTAGAATACGAAAGGCAAAAACATCAACTAGATGTTATTAAAGTTAATTTAAATCATAAGCTTCTACCAGGAGAATCTTATCACATAGTATTAGAGTATTCTATTATTCTACCAGATGCTTCTTTTACAGATTATGGATTTACCGAAGAGGGTAATTTCGAACTAAAATACTGGTACATTCTACCAGCTGTATATGATAGCAAATGGAACTATTACAGCAATAAAAATTTAGATGATTTATACATACCAAAATCTGACGTATCAATTTCATTGCGTTTTCCCAAGGAATACAATCTTACTTCAGAATTAAATGTTGTAAATGAAATTGAATTAGAAGAGTTTAAGACAATAAAACTTGAAGGGAAAGATAGAATAGATACCTACCGAACATTAAATAAAAAAAACAACTTCAACCAAGTTACTACAGACGATTTTACACTTATTTCAGATATTTATGAAAAAGGTGTAGAAACTAATTCTAAAGCTATAATTACAGATAGAATCACCAAATTCCTTACAGAGCATCTCGGAGAATACCCTCATAAAAGATTGTTAGTTACGCAAATAGATTATAACAAAAATCCATTATATGGTCTCAACCAATTACCTAGTTTTTTACGACCATTTAAAAGTGATTTTCAATATGAATTAAAGTTACTTAAAACCGCTTTAAATAAATATATTTATAACATTAGCCTTGTAAATCCAAGAAAAGAGCATTGGCTTAATGATGGTTTAACTATTTACTTCTTAATGAAATATGTAGAAGATTATTACCCAGATAGTAAACTTCTAGGAACATTAGCAAAAGTATGGGGCATACGAGCATTTCATCTTGCAGATTTAGATTACAATTTTCAGTATTACTTGTATTCCATGGAAATTGCACGAAAGAATAATGATCAAGCATTGACTATCCCAAAAGATTCTCTTATAAAATTTAATGCTAACATCGCTGGAAGATACAAAACAGGTATTGGTTTAAAATACCTCGACTCGTATGCAGAGGATATAAATTTTAGTAGTGTTGCAAAAGACTATCTATCTAAATTTAAGTTAAAACATGCTTCCCCTGATGATTTTGAAAGCTTTATAAAGTCGAAGACCGAAAAGAATATAGATTGGTTTTTTACAGATTACATTGGGACTCGAAAAAAAATTGATTTCAAAATTTCAAAAGTTAAAACTACAGAGGATTCTATTCAACTGACTATAAAAAACAAAAGAGATAATAGCATGCCTATTTCGCTTTTCAGTTTAAAAAATGATACCGTAGTTAATAAAATTTGGTTTGACAGTATTAATAATTCTAAAACGATTACCATACCTAATTTCGATACAGACCGTTTAGTTTTAGATTATGATAATATTATCCCTGAATTTAACCAACGTGATAATTACAGGTCTACAAAAGGTTCTGTATTCTCGTCAAAACCTTTGCAGTTCAGACTCTTTAAAGATGTTGAAGATCCTTATTACAATCAGGTCTTTTTTATGCCATTAGTAGAGTTTCAAAATATATATGATGGCTTAACTCTAGGTACCAAAGTGTATAACAAAACTATTCTTAGAAAACGTCTTAATTATCGATTTTCGCCTCAATATGCTACTAAATCTA
>CAZBMY010000122.1:0-7067 GCA_964492855.1 uncultured Flavobacteriaceae bacterium | reverse complement strand
GTGTATGATTATTACATCTAGCATTATTATTTTAAGCAAGATAAAATACAAAGACTATGACCTTATCGTACGAGCTTATACTAAACATCGCGGAGCAGTAAGTTATCTTATAAAAGGAGGCCTTAAATCCACAAAAACCAATCGCGCAAAGAGTGTTTATTTTCAACCTCTAATGCAGTTATCTGTAGAAGAGAATTATAAACCTAACCAGTCTCTACAATATTTAAAAGACATCAAAGCAAGTTATCTTTATAAAACCTTGTATGCCAATGTGTATAAAAGTGCTATTGTAATGTTTCTTTCAGAATTAATGTCTAATGTTCTAAGAGAAGAGGAGCAAAACGAAGATTTATTTCATTTTATAGAAACAGCATTTCAGTATTTAGATAATGAAGAACATTATGCAAATTTTCATGTTTTGTTTTTATTGAAGTTATCTCGTTACCTAGGATTTCAGCCTAATTATCCCAATGAAAAAAGTCTTTTTTTTAATTTAAGAACTGGTTCTTTCGAATCTAGTTCCAAAGGGCACTATTCCATTTCTGGCAAAAATTTAACAGTGTTAAAACAGTTACTAGGCACAAATTTTGATGCTCTATCAAAAATAAAGATGAATGCAAAAGAACGACATGATTTTTTAAGTATGCTATTACTATATTTTGAGTTACATTTGGAAAGTTTTAAGAGACCAAAATCATTGACTGTTTTAAGCGAAGTTTTTCGCTAATAATTCCCCATTATATATTGATTCTTATAAAGTCTAAAATACTATTAATATCACTTGTTATATCTTCATTTTTATTGCAAGGACAGACTATTACAGTTTTGGAGGCAATTTCTGAAGAGCCTATTCCTGGAGTAGCTTTATATAATTTAAAAAAGGATAAATATGTTGTAACAGATATAGACGGTAAAGCAACTATCGATGTATTTTCTGACAATGAGACTATTTACTTTCAAAATTTTCCTTACACAAAACTTCAGTTTACAAAAAAAGAAATAATCTCAAGAGGTAATAAAGTGTTAATGGTTCTGAGTGTAGAAGACTTAAATCAAGTTGTGGTCTCTGCATCTAAGTTTGAGCAAAGTAGAAAAGACATACCGCAAAGTATCATTAGCTTAAGCGCAACAGATATAGAGTTAGCTAACCCTCAAACCAGTGCAGATGCTCTAGCTGTAACAGGGAATATTTTTATTCAAAAAAGCCAACTTGGAGGCGGTAGTCCTATAATTAGAGGGTTTTCTACTAATAGGTTGTTGATTGCAGTGGATGGCGTACGTATGAATAATGCCATATTTAGAGGAGGTAACTTACAAAATGTAATCTCTATAGATCCTTTTTCTATAAACAACACTGAGGTTACACTTGGTGCGGGCTCCGTTGTTTATGGCAGTGATGCTATTGGAGGCGTAATGAGTTTTTATACTAAGAAACCACAATTATCTTATAAAGACGAGTTATTCTTAAAAGCTAATGCCGTAACCCGATACTCTTCTGCAAACAATGAAAAAACATTTCATGCAGATGTAAATCTGGGGTATAAAAAATGGGGTTTTTTAACTAGTGTGAGTTATTCGGATTTTGATGATCTAAGAATGGGACGTCATGGCCCTGATGAGTATTTAAGAACTCAATTTGTTGAAAGAATCAATGGTGTAGATGTTCTTGTAGAAAACTCTGACCCTTTAGTTCAAAACCCTACTGGATATAATCAGATTAATCTGATGCAAAAGGTACATTTTGAACCTGCGGATAATTTGCAATTTGATTTGGGTGTACATTATTCAACAACATCAGAATATGCTAGATATGATCGTCTTATAAGACCAAGTGGAGACGTTCTGCGTTCTGCGGAATGGAATTACGGACCTCAACAATGGTTTATGAGTAATTTAACGGTGACAAAACTAAGTAGTAATTCTAGTTTTTATGATAAAATTCAAGCTACAGCAGCATATCAAAATTTTCAGGAAGGTAGAATAGATAGGGACTTTGGGTCCGATATCCGGCGAACACGTTCTGAAAACGTAGATGCAATTTCCTTTAATTTAGATTTAGAGAAAACGATTAATTCAAAATCTAGTATTTTTTATGGCCTCGAATATTTATACAATACGGTTGGTTCTGAAGGTATAGAGACTGATATTACTACAAATCAAAATTCAGCGTCCTTAACACGTTATCCAGATGGTTCAACTTGGCAATCTATTGCGGCTTATACCAGTTATAAGTACAAGCCAAATAAAGAGTTTGTTTTTCAATCGGGCTTGCGATATAATCATATTATTGCAAATGCAGACTTTACAGAGAATAATGTGTTTTTAAATCTTCCTTTTAATACATCCGAAATCAATTCAGGAGCACTTACTGGGACTGCTGGTGTTCGATGGATTCCTAGCAAGATGATAGAGTGGAATCTTAATGCTTCAACGGCATTTAGAGCACCAAATATTGATGATATAGGGAAAGTCTTTGATTCTGAACCAGGCTCTGTTGTAGTGCCAAATAATGGTCTTAGACCAGAGTATGCTTATGGCGCTGAATTAGGACTTAAGCTTAATTTTAATGATAAGGTAAGGCTAGATATGGCTACCTATTATACCTTTTTAGATAATGCATTAATACGAAGAAATTTTTCACTCAATGGTGAGACCGAAATTATTTATGATGGGGAGTTGAGTAACGTACAAGCTATACAAAATGCTTCAGAAGAGTTTATCTATGGTTTCGAAGTCGGTGCGGAAATCAATTTTTCTGAGAACCTGAGACTTAGGTCTCAGTATAATATTATTGGAGGTGTAGAAGAAGCTAATGGTATAGAAGCACCCGTTAGACATATTACTCCAAACTTTGGTCGCACTAATCTTGTTTGGACATTTAAAAATTGGAATTTTGATGCTTTTGCAATATATAACGATACGCTTTCCTTTGAAGATTTAGCGCCGTCAGAACTAAGTAAAGACTTTTTATATGCAAGAGATGAAAATGGAAATCCGTTTTCTCCATCATGGTATACATTAAATTTTAGAGCGCAATATAAAATCAATAAAAATCTTGAAGTAATTGCCAGCTTAGAGAACATTACAGATCAGCGATACAGACCGTATTCTTCAGGAATTTCTGGTGCTGGTAGAAATTTTATTTTATCAGCTAAATACAGCTTATAAAATAATTCTGAAATTATTATTTTTTAAATACTTTTCTAGATATGACTTGTCCATCAGATAAACCGACCTTGGCAATATAAATCTGTGATTCTATATTAGATAAATTAAACACTTCTTTTGAAGAATCACCTTTTAAATCATAGACTAATCTGCCTTGTAAATCATAAATAGATACAGAAGTTATACGTCGTGTATTGTTATTGATAGAAAACTCAACATTATCGTCTTCTTGCTCTACAATAGTTAGTTCCTTAGAGCTTAAAATCACATCATCTGTTGACAATGCGTTGTTTTGCCTAAATACAATTTCGAAACGTTCTTCAAAAAAACCACCGTCTGAAGAAAAGTTGTATCCAGTTTCATTTAAGTTATGAATAGTATTTAGAAGCTTATCTTTTAGATATATAGTATTTGACGATAAGAAGTCGCCTTCCCATTTAATCGCATCAATGGTGTATGTTTCGTTAGTAGAAATTAAAGCGCCAAATCCAATTTTTATAGTTTCATCTTCAGTAAGACTACTTAGTGCTTTTCCTTGTATGACGTAAAACCCGTCCCCTTCATTATCTAATGTATATAAAAACCCAGCATTACCAGCGTAATTTCGCTGTGTGTCTATGTGGCTACCATCATATCCATCTGTTGCAAAATCTGCATACCCTATAGAAATCTGGCTGTAAATACCTACTTCAGAACTTAGATTAATCCATAGTCTTTCTATAGTATCACTATTGTTTGTATTAGACGTTCTGAAAAATTCTTCATTTGCATTGTTTCCGCTAACACGCATATCATTATTAAAGGTAACATCACCGCCTGCAATTGAGGAAATAAAGAAGCTTTGACCCGAAGGTACACGTCTTTCAGGTGGGTCGGGTGTTGTCCCATTTCCAGCTGTACTCATAGTATTTATAGTGATATAGTCATTTTGATTAAAATTTAAAACTTCATTACCAGGATTAGCGGCATCTGCCGGACTCACATGAGACCACATATATAGCACCCCGTCTACTGTAGTCGAGTTTGTACTAAAAAATAAATCAGTGTCAAGAGCAGAAGGATAAGGATTTCCTAAAAGATTCCAATGATCTCTTGCATTAGAAGCATTATAAGGCACAGCTTGTATTATATCACCTGAGTTATAAGACCCCTCAAAAATATAATCATAGCCAACAGTACTTAGAGGTAGTACAAATATACCATGCATAGAAATATACCCCTTGCCAGCTTCCATAATATCAGCATCCCCTAATTGGGACCAAGCATTTCCATCATCATCAATACCATCGCCATCGGTATCTAAAAAATTATTAGCATTAAAGGTGTAACGTCTACCTGGATTTGCTTCGTTTAATCCTTCAATAATTGTAATATCTGCAACAGGAGAACTCCAATACGTATAATCATCAAAAGAATTTAATATAGCTGTTGTTTTAATTACAGAAGCATTTGCCATGGGAGCAATTTTGAAAACACCTGCCGAAGTGCCAATGCCATTCTGTACAAAACTACCTTGAGTTTCTGTAATAATTGTAGCACCGTTATTTATTAAAACAAAATTTTCAGCCTCAATAAAATCTCCATTATCTATTGTAAAAGTAAAGCCAGAATTAATTATTAAGCTACATGATATAAAACTATCTTCTGCCGAGGTATTATAATTACCATTTATTATAGCCGAAGTAGAACTATCTGGTAATCCAGCACTCCATGTAGTACCATTCCATATAGTTGTATTTGAACATAAACATTCACTAGCATGAATACCAAGATTACCGGTCTCATTTGTATCAGTAATTACAAAGCTTGACCATTGTGAAGCATCATATACTACCGTTGGTATTGCGACATCTATATTTCTTATTAGGCCAGTATTTTGAGCAAAATTACCAGCTGAACCTATTGTACCTATGACATCAATATTTACACCTCCATTAGTTTGTAGAGCTATTTCGTCATCTCCGTTAAAATTCAGGACATTACTTGGGGTACAAAAATCAGCCTGATTAACGGCACATAACGTTGAGTTTTCACCAGAAACTAAGTACGTTCTATATGGATTAATATTTCCAGATAAGGCTAGTGTATTAGGAATTTTATTTTCATTAACATAACGGGCTAATCGATAGTTTGATAAATCAATTATTGAGTTAGTAGGATTATAAATTTCAATATATCTTTCTTCACCATTAGTTCCTTCATGATATTCCGATATTAATAATTCGCTACAATCAGCAATAGGTGCAGTAACTTCAGCATTTAATGAAATATTTTGAGAAGTAGAACCTATACTAGTAGCTGTAAGTGTGCCAGAATAAGTATTAGTCGTTAAGCCTGAAACAAGTCTAATATAAATTGTGGTTAACGTAACTTCATTTGCTATTGGTGTTAGGTTAATTGTATTACTAAAAGGGCCACCAGATATTGTTGAAATCTCAAAATTCCCTGGTGCAGTTAATACAATATCATTCGTTAGATTAAATCCTTGCACAGTGAAGGTTTCTTCTTGTAAAGACAAATCGCCTTCTACATAAGTAAGTCCAGAGATAGTATTAGGATTCACGATTAGTGTAGGAGTTATAGGAGGTGTTCCTTCTACCAGTATATTATCTATACGTTGACGTTCTCCACCTCCATTATTCGTCATTGTTACTCTAAGTTCTATAGTAGTACCAGCTAGACCTGTTGTAGAAGTTACAGAATCTGGAAAATCATTTATATAAGTACTATTGACTGCAGCAAGTGTCCATGGTCCGGCATCAATTCGATATTCTATAACTACCGTGTCCGCATCTTCTAAATTATCAGTTGCCAAATTTTCAAAAACATCTAAAGAAAATTGAACATTAGTGAAGCCTGTAATATCTATTAAAGGCGATAACCATATAGCAGAACCATCTAAATCACGACCTTCAAAAAATTCGTTTGTAACATAGAACCAATCATTAGCTTCAATTATCGAAGTGCCAGTAATATCGACATTCCAAGTAACACCTGTGACGTCAATAATTGGGTCTGGTCCAAAGGCACCTTTGCCATTTTGACCAGTAAAATCTTCACTATAGATAGTTGTCTGACCAAAGCTTGATAAAAAACAAAAAAAGATTATAATTAAAGCGGGGGAATACTTTTTTATCATTAAATCTGTAACTAAAATATTTATGTATGTAATTTCCTAAAAAAAATTAAGAAATCATTTTGCTAATATATTATTTTTCAAGGGTTTTATTAACATCAAGTTGCTACTTTTGATATATTGAACTCACAAAAAACACATACCGTTGACGAAGCGCAAAAAATTCTTGAGAATTATTGTGCTTACCAAGAACGATGTCATAAAGATGTCATTGATAAACTTCAGAAAATGAAAATGATTCCTGAGGCCATAGATACTATAGTAGTACACTTAATTACCAATAACTATTTAAATGAAGAACGTTTTGGTAAAGCTTTTGCAAGAGGAAAGTTCAGAATTAAAAAATGGGGAAAAAATAGAATTATAAGAGAGTTAAAATACCGTAACGTTTCAAAATACAGTATTGATAGTGCTTTAAAAGAAATTGACTTAGATGATTATTATAAAACGCTTCACGAGTTAGCCGAAAAACGGATAGCACAAGTTAATGAAATAAATCTTTACAAAAAGAAAAAGAAAGTAGTAGATTATTTACTTTATAGAGGTTGGGAGTCTCATTTGATTTATGAAAAAATCAATGAATTAATCAAATGATATTTTGCGCTTTATTTGTTCTAATAATAGCTTGTTCATTCTTCCAATCTATCCATTTTTGTCCCTTAATTCGGCGCATAATATTATCAAAACTTCGCATGATAAAAACATTGTAAAGTGCTTTTCCTAAGTTTTTAGGATTACGCGCAATTGCACGTAAACTCATTGA
>CAZBMY010000121.1:0-7080 GCA_964492855.1 uncultured Flavobacteriaceae bacterium | reverse complement strand
TTCTAATACAGACAAAATTAAAGGTAATTCTATATCGATGTTGTTGTGTGATGCCAAGAATATTAAAGTGGAAGATTCTTTATCAGATTCAGGTAATTGGTCATCTAAATAAAGTGACATATCATTTAAAATCTCATTGTTTGTTTTTAAATCGTTGCTTAAATTTATTTTGGACGCTTTTACCTCTTCAACAATTGAGGCAATAAGATTTCTTTCATTATTAAGCTTTACGCGTTTTTCGTTCCAATTATTCACCTGCAGCGCAATTAAAATCCCAATGACTACCAAAATAATCTCACCAATGGCGTATTTAAAGTATTTACCTGTTTTATTTTCACTCATGAGATTGTAGCGTATTTTTCTGAAGAATTTAATCATTATTTCCAGTTGTATTTTGAAATTGTCCGCAAGCAGCTATCTTCACCAAAGGTCTACTAAACCTTTGATTTTGCAAAGCAAAATTAAGTTGCGATAATCTAAAGAATTTTATCATATCTATTTCTTAGGTAGGCGCGAAGCGTTTTAGTTTTTAATATGCTCTAACTCCAAACGAATTTCAGTAATTAATTTTGCGTTTACAGTTTTTAGAGAATCTAATGCAGCATTAAAACCATTTGCGTAATTTCCCAATAAACGATTTTTAACTTCAAAATTATCTAGTAAAGATGTAATATCTAATTCACCAGAAAATTCAAAAATGCTAATAAATATATCAGGAGTGGTGGATTGTACCAGATTTCCTAAGGCATCTTGTTGAATTAAATACCTTTCTTGTATGTTGTTAATGTGCGTCGTGTAATAATCATAAGTCTCTAAGATTTTTCGCCTAATAGCTGTATTTTTAATCACACCAATATTACCAGTGCTTTTCATTTCATCTAAAGTTGTTGTTATTGGGTTAAATTTAGGAACATTACGCCATTGCTGATCAAAATAATATCTCAAAGAATCTTCCTTAATTTTCTGTTCTTTATAATAGCCTAAAAGTTTATTTTTTGTAGAAGCTTGTAGGTCAGAAGATTTTTTGACTCTTGCAATGACTAAAGAATCTGTCCTTAAATCTAAAATGAGCTCAGATAAATAGCGTTTTTCTAATTTTCTATCGGCAATTTCATTATTCCAATGACTAACCTGTAAGGCGAGCAGAATACCTATCATGACTAAGATGATTTCGCCAATGGCATATTTAAGATATTTACCTGTTTTATTTGTTATAAGTAAGTTTTGTCGGGTACGCCGAAAGAATTTGATCATGGTATGTTGTTGGTTGGTAGTCAAATATAGAGAAAAAGAACATCTTTTTATGAATTAGTGTTTGACTACCGCCAGCATTATATTTATCTTTACCTAATGCAAGACCATATAGACAATCTGCCTAAATTAGCTAAAGATAAGCATAAGGAAAACAAAGCTTTTTTTGCAAAACTAAAAAAGAAGCCTCCGAAGCAATTAGATTACATTATGCAAGATTTGCATGAAGCAGAATTTAAGCGAACAGATTGTCTAGAATGTGCCAATTGTTGTAAAACAACTGGTCCGCTTTTTACAGACAAGGATATTACTAGAATAGCAAAGCACTTTAAATTAAAACCACATCAGTTTACGGAACAGTTTTTGCGGTTAGATGAAGATAATGATTATGTGCTTCAGTCTGTGCCGTGTACTTTTTTAGGAGCCGACAATTATTGTTCTATCTATGAAGTTAGGCCAAAGGCATGTAGAGAGTTTCCGCACACGGATAGAAAGAAGTTTCAACAGATTTCTAATCTAACGCTTAAAAATGTTGCCATTTGTCCAGCGGCTTACAATATTGTTGAAGCCATGAAACAAAATATAAAAGTATAATTATGAAGAGATTTGTTTTGTTATTATTAGTAGGCTTTACTTTGTCACTTCCTGCACAAAACTGGATGGAGTCTATGGAAATAGCTACACGACTGGCTAGAGGCCAAAATAAGTTAGTGCTTATGGTTTGGCAAGAAGCATCTGAATATCCATTATCTGTAATTGTAGAAAATGATCAAGGCAAAGACATCTATATCAGAAATATTTTTGATTCACCAGAATTAACCAAATTACTTTGGACGTATTTTGTACTTGTTAAAGTAGACGACATATTTTACGGCGATATGCTTAAAGAAATCAAAGGCAAACGCAGTCTAAATTATATAAGTTCTTTTGATGATGATTCATTAAAAATACTAGACGCTAACGGCAATATTATAGGAACTTCTGGTGCTTTAGTAGATATATTAAATCTTACAAAATTTATAGAAAAATACAATCTTGATACGGAGTATTTAAAGCAAGAACTGTTGAACTATTTTAATAAAAAAGACTTTTATTCTACATTTTATTTGGCTTCAAAATACGTTGAGTATAGTATTTTGGTTAACGAAAATGTAAGACCAGAAATTTTAAAATTAGCTGATATTTATTTTGACGAAACAGAAGCTTTTTTAACTACTGATACTACGTTGAAAGACAAGCAATCTTTAAAGCAACGTTTGCTTTTAACAAGGTTAAAGGAAGACTTAATTAAGGGCAGGCCTAAAAAAGTGCTGCGACAGCTAAAAAAAATTAAAGAAGAAGAATTGCTTAAGGCTAATCTGTCTTTAAAAATATTTTTGTCGTATACAGCATATAAGCTATTAGGAGAGACTGAGAATTTTACTGCTTTAGAAAAAAAGGTGTCATTACTCAACAAAAAGCTAGCTCAACAGATTGTAAACATTAATAGAAAGTAATAGAGCACTTTTGTCTGTTTCTTTATGCTAGCCTAAAACAATTTAACATCTAACTTAAACACTAGTAATCTCTTCTGTCTCCGACAAGCATTAATTTCTAGATAGAATCATAAAAAGTAGTATTTAAGAGAGTTGCTGTAACGGTCTTTTTTAACCTTATAAAAAGTCTGTTTTCACTCAAAAAAACTTCATGAAGTTCAGGCATTAAATGTGGTTGAAATTTCAATTTATATCCATAATAAATTAAAAATCATATATTTGCCCGGATTAATTATTTCCTGTTGAGGTAAACTTATAGTTTAACTTAATAGACATATGAAACATTTCCCCCGCTTTATGACAGCAATACTATTTGTAGGTATTGCTCAGATGTTGTTTTCTCAAAACGGACTTGCAACTATACACAAAAACAAAAATATTACTGCCACAGGTTTCTATCACGACTTAAATAAAACCAAGGATACACTAATTCTCAAAAGTGATAAAAAGATTAGCTATTTGTACACAGCAAATAATTCTAAAGAGAAAGAGGTCAATGTTAGAGTAGATAGTAATTCTTACAAATTACCTTTAAATAAGTTAAGAAAAGGACGTAATGTGTTGGTAGCTATACAGTCACCTTTACGAATTGTTTTTGTGGTAGACGTCTTAGAGGAATACCCTAAAGACAGTAAATAAATTAGTTGTAAATAAGATATTTGTGCCTCATGGTTTTATAAGCCTCAAGTTTTGGTTCCCAACTTTCTCTAATTTCATTTTCGCTTAGCCCAGATTCAATTTGTTTCTGTAATTGTTCTGTGCCTGCATGAGTCGTAAACCCAGAAGTGATAAAGAACTTTGTTTTATCTGTGGTATTATTATATGCATCAATAATATACTTTAGAGTAAAACGCCTATCTACATTTATAGTAGATAAATCTTTGCCATAGCAAACTGTATTTTGGTGCTTAGGATATTTTGCACCAAAGTTTGCGACTGGCGTATAACTAAAGGTATAATAATCTTTATCTAAAAATGGCGCACCATAGCGCTGAAACTGAAACTCAGTGCCTCTACCTGCATTAATATTAGTACCTTCAAATAAACCTAAACTTGGGTATAATAAAATAGATTGCGTGTTTGGTAAATTGGGAGATGGTCTTATAGGTAAATTATAAGGCGTGTTATGTGTGTAATTTTTAACTTTTATGATATCTAAATCACATTTAATACCGTCTTTCAACCAATTTTCGCCATTAATCATTTGAGCATATTCACCAATAGTCATACCATGTACCAAAGGAATAGGGTGCATGCCTAAAAAACTACTATGTTTTTTTTCTAAGACGGGTCCATCTACGTATGAACCATTTGGATTTGGACGATCTAACACCAAAAGTGGTATGTTGCTTTCCGCACAAGCTTCCATGACATGGTGTAGGGTTGATATATATGTATAGAAGCGCACACCAACATCTTGAATATCAAAAACAACCATATCTATCCCTTTTAACTGTTCTGGACTTGGTTTTTTGTTTTTTCCATGTAATGAGACTATAGGTAATCCTGTTTTACTATCTCTACCATCTTTTACTAATTCTCCGGCATCGGCTTTACCTCTAAAACCGTGTTCTGGTGAAAAAATCTTCTTAACGTTTATCGTACCGTAATTGTGTAAATAATCTACAAGGTGTTGTGTGACCTTTTGACTTCCCATCGTAGAGTTGTTAACAGCGCGGCGTTGCAAAACTGCTATCATTGAAGTTTGATTGGCAACTATAGCTATGTTTTTATCTTTTAAAATACTTAGATATTCACCTACTTGGTTAGCACCAACACTAATGTCTTGTTGCTTATTTTCTAGTTCTGAATTTTGAATAGTTAATTCGGTAAATTCCACAGTGTCTTTTCTAGCGTTTTTGCATCCTAGTATTACTAGAATAATCGCAATACTTATCTGAAATAAAACTGTATTTTTGAACATCTTAAATCCCATATCAGATTTTGAATTTTGAGTTGTTTATAGCCAAACGTATAATTGGCAGTAAAACGTATAAAAGTAGTGTTTCGGCACCAATAATTAAAATTGGTATTGCTGCTATAGCTATTGGCACAGTTGTAATGCTTATAGCTATTGCGACGGGTTTAGGGTTACAAAAAAAAATTAGAGATAAAGTCGTAGCGTTTAATGGTCATATTATAGTTGATAATTATGACACTAATGCTTCAGATGAGTCACAAGTTCCTATTAGTTTAGATCAAGATTTTTATCCCAAGTTTACTTCCGTAGAAGGTATCAAACATATTCAAGGTACAGCCAGTAAATTCACATTAATCCGTACGACTTCAGATTTTGAAGGTGTTGTTGTAAAAGGTGTTGGGAAAGATTACAATTGGAATTATTTCGAAGAATTTCTCGTAGATGGAAGATTGCCAGATTTTTCAAAACAGTTAAATAATGAAGTTTTAATTTCAAAATATTTGGCTACACGATTAGGATTCAAAGTAGGAGATACGTTTCAATCCTTATTTGGCGACAATTTAGAACGTCCGCCACGTATTCGAAATTTTAAAATCGTAGGTATTTATAATTCGGGTTTTCAAGAGTTAGACGAAAAGTTTTGTCTTATAGATATTAGACACATCCAACGTTTAAATAGTTGGGAAGACCATCAAGTAGGAGCGTTTGAGATTTTTATTAGTGATTTTTCTAAAATAGAAGAGAAAGGAGAAGAGATATATCGCGAGGTGCCGTCACTTATGAAGTCTACCACAATTACAAGAAAATATAATACAGTTTTTGATTGGCTAGATATTTTTGATACCAATACAAATCTTCTAATTGGGATTATGATTTTGGTAGCTGGTATTAATATGATAACAGCGTTGTTGGTGCTTATTCTAGAAAGAACTCAAATGATAGGCATTCTTAAAGCCCTTGGTACAGCCAATTGGTCTATGCGTAAAGTGTTTTTATACAATGCATCGTATCTTATAGGCCTTGGTCTATTTTGGGGAAACACTATAGGATTAGGCTTGTTGTTTATACAGAAGTATTTTAAATTATTTCCATTAAACCCAGACACCTATTACGTAAGTGAAGCACCAGTTTATATAAGTCTAGACTATATTCTTTTACTTAATTTTGGAACATTTGTGTTATGTTTACTTATGTTACTTATTCCTTCAGTTATTATATCAAAAATTTCTCCGGTTAAGGCTATTCGCTTTGATTAAAAAAAGGAATGCTTCCTGATTCTCATTCGCTATTAAACATAACACTTATTTAACTCTCAAATATCCACTTTTCTTTTACCTTTGCACCGCAAAAATAAATTATGGACTACGCAGAAAATATATTAGGAACCATCGGTAACACACCAATGGTAAAGATGAATAAGATTGTTGAAGAGTTACCATGTTTGGTGTTAGCTAAATACGAAACCTTTAATCCTGGTAATTCTGTAAAGGACAGAATGGCGCTTCAAATGATTGAAGATGCTGAAGCTGATGGACGATTAAAACCAGGTGGAACTATCATAGAAGGCACCTCTGGTAATACAGGTATGGGATTGGCGCTAGCTGCAATTATAAAAGGTTATAAATGTATTTTTGTTTTAAGTGACAAGCAGTCTAAAGAAAAGATGGATATTCTACGTGCTGTAGGCGCAGAGGTAGTCGTTTGCCCGACTGCTGTAGAGCCTACAGACCCTCGTAGTTACTACTCTGTATCTAAGCGTTTATCTGAAGAAACACCTAATTCTTGGTACGTTAATCAATACGACAACCCAAGTAATGCAAAAGCACATTACCAAAGTACAGGGCCTGAAATCTGGGAACAGACCGATGGAAAAGTAACGCATTTTGTGGTTGGTGTTGGTACTGGCGGAACTATTTCTGGTGTTGGTAAATATTTAAAAGAACAAAATCCTAACGTTAAAATTTGGGGCATCGATACGTATGGTTCTGTATTTAAAAAATATCATGAAACAGGTATTTTCGATGAGAATGAAATTTACCCATATGTAACTGAAGGTATAGGTGAAGATATTTTACCTGCAAATGTAAATTTTGATGTGATTGACGGATTTACAAAGGTTACAGATAAGGATGCTGCGGTTTATACTCAGAAATTAGCAAAAGAAGAAGGTATGTTCTTAGGTAATTCTGCAGGAGCTGCCGTTAAAGGGTTACTACAGCTAAAAGAGCATTTTGGCCAAGATGACGTTGTTGTGGTATTATTTCATGACCATGGTAGTCGTTATGTTGGTAAAATGTTTAATGACGATTGGATGCGCAAAATGGGATATATCGATTAGATGTATCAATTTTTATAAAATTAAATCCTAAGCAA